>JAKBBS010000321.1 GCA_021808425.1 Actinomycetes bacterium | reverse complement strand
CCTGGGACGCCGGACCGGCGACCCCGGTTAGCGACAGGCCGACCTCCGCCCCAAAGAGTTTCGCGACGCCAACCGCCATCTCTATCGCGGCTTCTTCGCTCACCACAGGCCCATCCGACACGCCGAGGAGCGCGCGCTTGGCCGACGAGGCGTAGACGACTGCGCCACCTCGAAACACGTCGCTCGCCCCGGGAACCGCCGTGAGGCGGCTTCCTACTAGTCCACCGGTGAGCGATTCGGCCACGGAAAGGCCGAGATTGCGCTCCCGCATCAGCTCGATGACGGCGGCCTCCATGTTGACTTCGTCGACGCCGAACACTCCCGGCCCGAGCACTGCACGGACCTCTTCCTCCTCGGCGGCGATCAGCCGCTCGGCCTCGTCCGCGCTTGGCGCTTTGGCGGTGATGCGAACTTTCAGACCCTCGATCCCGCTGGCAAGGAACGCTATCGTCGGCGCCGGCCGTCCCGCGATGCGAGCCTCGTCCAGTGCCGCCATACGCCCGGTGAGCACCTCGTCGAGAGCCGACTCGGCCATGCCCCAGGTCCGCAGCGTTCGGCTTCGGATAGCCGCGCTTTCCCCTGAACGCTCGACGAGATCAGGTATGACAGCTCTCGTGATCATCTCGCGCATCTCGTGAGGGACGCCCGGCACCGCGTATATGCTCCGGTCCCCCATCCGGCATATCAGCCCGGGCGCCGTCCCGCGCTGCTGCTCGATAACGGTAGCCCCCCGTGGCACCTCGGCCTGGCGGAGATTGTTCGCCGTCATGACCCGGCCCCGCGCTCCGAACATGGCTTCAATCCGCACGGCCACGTCGTCGTCGAGTTCAAGGGGAACACCCAGAACTTCCGCGATCGCCTCGCGGGTTATGTCGTCCTTGGTGGGACCGAGTCCGCCGCAGCAGATGACCGCCTCGCTTCGCGCAAGACCTGCACGCAGGCATCCCACGATACGCCCGAGATTGTCCCCGACCTTCGTCTGGTAGTACGAGTCGATGCCGCTCGCCGCGAGCTGTTCGCCGATCCAAGCGGAATTCGTGTCCACAACCTGGCCGAGGAGAAGCTCCGTTCCGATAGCAAGGACTTCGACTCGGGTCACGGCGACGGGATCTCTCCGGTAGCGTCGCCGAGAGGGCCGCCGCGGGCCACGGGCACGTTGTGGCTGTCGAGCAGGTATTGCGCTGCGCTCAGCACGGCGAGACCGGCCGAGATCCACAGGACGTCCCTACCGACCCACAGGTCGTGGCGTCCGAGGAGAGGTACGAGCACCATGGTTACTGCGAGGTCCTGGGTGGCAGTCTTCAGCTTCGCAAGCGGTCGCGCCGGCACCGACACGCCGTGGCGGGCGACGAGGGAACGGTAGACGCTGATGAGCAGCTCACGTCCTGCGATCACAACTACCGGGGTGACCGGCACCAACCCGGCGGACACGAGCGCCGCAAGTGCGCCGATGACGAGAACCTTGTCGGCGAGAGGATCAAGGAACGCGCCCGAGCTGGTCGTGCCCTGCCTGCGGGCCACCCAACCGTCGAGGAAATCGGTGCTCGCTATCGCGACCCACACGACCGCGGACCACCACGAAACTCCCAGGTCGATGATCAGCACGAGGATCAACGGAGTTGCCAGGATCCGGGCAACCGTGATGGCGTTGGCGGGGGTGGCGAGCGCCGATGATTCGAAGCGACCGTCCTTGCGTACGGCCATCAGCCGACCCACCCGGCCTGCAGGTCGGTCCCGACAGCGCCTGTGACGTATACATCGGCCCACGTGCCAGACGGTCTGTCGGCCGGCACGTTGATGATCCCGTCGATCTCAGGTGCTTCACGGTGGCTGCGGGCGATCCCCGGCGAGTCGACGAGCACCCGCATCTTCTCACCGACGAGGTCGAGGCGGCGCCCGGCTGTGATCCGGTCCTGAAGTTCCTGGCACTCTCCGAGGCGCTCGGCGACGACATGCTCCTCGATCTGGTCAGGAAGCTTGGCTGCGTAGGTGCCGTCCTCCTTCGAGTAGGCGAAGAACCCGGCCCAGTCCAGTTGAGCGTCCTCGAGGAACTCCAAGAGCGCTTCGTGGTCCTCCTCGGTCTCCCCGGGATATCCGACGATAAAAGACGACCGAAGCCCCGCGTCAGGAAAGCGGTCCCTGATCCGCCCGATGCGTTCCATGAAGCGCTCCCCACCCCCGAAGCGGCGCATGCGGCGCAGATGCGCACGCGATACGTGCTGCAAGGACAGATCGAAGTACGCGCATCCGGCCTCGCCTATCACATCTATCAGACCGTCAGTCAGCTCGGAAGGGTACAGGTAAAGAAGTCGCACGCGAGGGGCCCGCTCCGCAGCCGCACGCACGAGGCGCTCGATAGGCCGCCCGGCCCGGCGCCGGCTCAACGAGAGATCGCCGTCGGGAACGTTGCCGTTTCGAGCTCCCGGGCTCTGGTCACGTCCGTAGGATGCGAGATCCTGAGCTACGAGCACGACCTCCTCGACTTGAAGCTGGTCGATCTCGTCGAGGATCGCGTCGAAAGGCCGGGAGCGCTGGCGGCCCCGAAACGACGGGATAGCGCAGAAACCGCAGCGTCGGTCGCAGCCCTCCGCCACCTTGACATACGCCCACGGTGACTTGCGGGCGGGCCTCGGAAGATTCAGCAAGTCGAACGACGGCCTCTTGGCCGATGTCGGCAACCCGACCGGTGACCAGCCAATACCCGACGGTCCGGCAGCCGCCGGGAGCTCCGGCCGGGCAGACGGGTGGGTAACTGGCTGGGCAACCGGCACGCCGAAGCCGGCCACCACGTCGACTTCAGGAAAAGCATCGGCGAGCTCCGCGCCGTAACGTTCAGCCATGCAGCCGGTGACAGCCAGGCGCGCCCCGCCCCGGCGCGTTTCAGCGAGATCGAGGATGACCTCGATCGACTCTTTGCGCGCCGCCTCTACGAATGCGCACGTGTTGACGACGACCAGGTCGGCGTCGCCGGGACGTTCCGCAGGCCTGTAGCCGTCCGCCTCGAGCAGACCGCTCAGTTTCTCGGAGTCAACTTGGTTTTTGGGGCACCCAAGTGTCTCCAGCCAGTATTTCATCGCCAGGCCAGCCTAGGCGACCCACCGGCTTTGAGCGTCAGAGCCGCCGGGACAGACGGTGTCCCTACTTTTTGACGCCTAGCATCCTGTTCATCTTCGTCGAGCAAACCGGGCAGGTTCCCTGCGCGGCGAGCCGTCCGTTGGCCAGCGTGACTTCTTGGCCCTCGAACTGGCGCTTCTCCTTGCACTTGACGCAGTAGCCCTCGTATGTAGCCATCGGTATAGCTCCTCCTTGCTCGCTTGTGGACTCGATCAACCTAGCGTGCCGGCTACGCCGCCACGGTGATACCGGCGAGGTCCGCCGACAACGTTACGCAGTCGCCGGGCACGCCGTGTTCATCCATGAGGCTTTTCGCCCGGTCCCGGACTTCCTCGCACGTGTCCTCATGGCAGACACCGA
>JAKBBS010000320.1 GCA_021808425.1 Actinomycetes bacterium | reverse complement strand
CGGCCTGGGCCATCTCATGGTTCGACACCGCCTTCGCCGACCACCTACGCCCCGCACCCAACTTGGCGATGCTCATCGAAGACGGACCCACCCGCATACTCAACTTCGCCGGAGCACTTGCCGACGGCACCCTCGCAGTGTGCCGCGGCGCATTCCGCCGATACACCGGCTGATGCACGCCTCCGACGTCGCTACGCAGACAGGGCGTTCGGGCCGTAGGGCCAGCGGACCGTCTCGCCCGGCGCCGGGTTGGTGAGCTTGTCGGCGATCCCCGCTTGGGCGAACGCGCTGCTGACCGTGTCGGGCCCTTCGCTGAAGTGCGCCCACCCGCGGACGTGCAGGGCGACGACATGGCAGGCGCCGAGGATCACCGCGGCCTGGGCGGCGTCGGCGCTGGTGAGGGTCAGCGCAGCGCCGTCGAAGAGGCTGGTTCGGGCCGCACCGGCGAAGAGCAGGGCGATCTCAACAGGACCAAACCGTTCTGCGACCTGGGTGACGGCGTCGAGGGAGGCGTTGTCTCCGCTGACGTAGACGGTGGGCAGGTCCGGCGCGGAGAGCACGAACCCGGTGACGGTACCGGTGAGCGGCTCGCAGCCCGGCGGCCCGTGACGGGCGGGGACCGCCGTGATGGTGACCGGTTGACCTACGGGGCCCGACAGCTGGGTGTCCTGCCAGGTGCGAAGCGCCCGGGCGTTGCCGCCGAGCCGTCGAGCAGCCTCGGGCGTGGTCAGCACAACGGGGACCGAGGCCAGCATCTGCCGGCCGGCCGGATCGAGGTTGTCGGCGTGCTGATCGTGTGAGAGCAGCACCGCGTCGACCGGCAGGACCTGGCCTTCGAGCAGTGCTGGCGGTTCGAGCTTGGTCAACGGACGGCCGGGTGCGCTCTCGTGAACACCCACCGCGCTGAAGGTGGGATCGGTCAGCAGCCTCAGACCCCCCCATTCGATGAGCGCGGTCGGGCCGCCGATCAGCTGCACCGAAGTCATTCCGGCTCCTCCGGGCGGGTGGCGGCCAAAAGGGCGAGGAGGCCGGCGATAGCCTGCTCGAACGGTTCTTCCGACGCGGCGGCCCGGGCGAGGACGTAGCCGCCTTGGACCACGGCAGCGATGGTCGCGGCCGTTGCCGCCGGGTCGATGCGTGCCGCGAGAGCCCCGACATCCTGGGCCTGTGCGATCACCTCGGCCAGGCGTCCCTGCAGCCAGGCGAAGGTTGCCTGCAGCGGTTCGCGCAGCGCCTCACTGGCCATGACCTCTGGGTCTGCGGTCATCCGGCCGATCCGGCAGCCACGCAGCACGTCGCGCTGACACGTCAGGTAGGCGCAGAGACGCTGGTATGGATCGCCTGGGCCCGACAGCACCTCGTCTACGCTGTCGCGCAGCTGCCTGGCGCTGTGCCTCATCGCAACCAGCGCCAGGTCGGCCTTGCCCGGGAAATGGTGGTACATGCTGCCCTGCCCGGCTTCGGCGCGCTTCTGGATCGCCTTGGGGCTCGTGGCGGTGTAGCCCCGCTCCCACAGCAGTTCCTGAGCGCTTTCGATCAGCCGGGCCTCTGCTGTCTGATTCATCTTGTACATACTAGTAGGTACAAATTTTCTCTGCAAGGCTCCACCATTAGGATTGGAAGGAGGACGGGGGCGCACGGAGAAGATGATCACATTGCGGTGACCGTGCTCGGTGCACGCATGCCTCGGCTTGTGTCGAGTGCTGAACTCTCGAAGGCGTCAGGGCGACTGACGGCCAGCCTTTTTTCACCCCGACCGCAATCCGTCTGCGACGGCCAAGGCGCCGCAGCGAGGCGAGCGGTCTTCAATCAGGGCGTGAGCCTTGCGGTCTGGCGGCGGTCGCTCGGGTCGGGCCGTCGGGTGACAAGGCCGCGGGCTTGGAGGTTGCGAACGGTGTGAGTGACATCCCGGCGGTCGAGCACAGCGGCGCTGCCGACATCGGCCTGGCTGGCAGCGCCGAGGTCGCCGAGCACGGCGAGGATGCGGTAGTCGTAGCCGCTCGCTCCCGCCTGGTCGAGGCGCGCGCGGAGCACCCTGTGCGAGCGGGCTGAGGCTTGGGAGAGCTGCCAGGTGGTCAGCTTCGCCAGGCGCGGCGGGGTATCGGAGCTCATTGGTCCTCACGATCGTTGGTCTTACCAATGCAATATAGTATTGTTGGTTGGACCAACGATAGCAACAGGAGGCCCTCCATGCCTGCACGACCCCTTCCCCCTGCAATCGGCGCAACTGAGAACGCGCTGCGCCCGCTGCTCACCCACGCCCTCGCCGCCAGCCTGATAGGCGGCTACGAAGAGTGGGTTTACCTCAACGTTCGGGAGCGGTCCGACGATCCGGCGCTCGTCGAGGAACTGGTTGGCGATGCGCTCAAGCAGCCCGGCGAGGTAGTGACCGCGGTGCGCGCCCGCCTGGTCGATTCCGGTCTGCTCGACACCGAGGGCTCGCTCACGGCATCGGGACGCGAGCAGGTGAACCGCTTGCGCGAGACGGTCTCGGAGATGACCCAGGCGCTGACCGCCGGGATCGACCCGGCTTCGCTCCAGGCCACGATCGACACCCTCGACATCGTGCGCACCCGCGCCGAGCAACTGTTCGCAAGTTGAATATCCCAACGTCGGCAGCCACATCGAGGCGTAGCGGTGCCTCTGAAATGCGCCGGACGGTGCTGGGGATTCGTGGTACGAGTCGCGAACATCCACGACACGCTGCCACGGCCCTCCAGCACGGATGATGGCTGTGCGGCGTTTTTGTCACGCCAGGGCCGGGCTGGTGGCGATCTTGACAGCGAATGCGCCAAGAACGGTGGCTGACGTGAGGCGCTGGGCGCGCATCGCGGCGGGGTGGTTCCTGAGGTAGCCGGAAAGGCGTGCAGCGGCGAGAACTACCAGCGCGTTGACGCTAAGCGCAACAAGGATCTGGATGGCGCCAAGTTGGAGGACCTGAGCCCAGAGGTGGCCGGCGGCGGGACGCAGGAATTGGGGGATCAGGGCCCCATACATGAGCGCGATTTTGGGGTTGACCAGGTTGGTGGTCAGCCCTTTTGCGAACAGGCGTCGGCGTGAGCTTGGCGCGAGCGCCCGAGTGTCGAACGGGGAGCGGCCGCCAGGGCGGGCCATCTGCCAGGCAAGCCACGCGAGGTAGGCGGCTCCGGCGATTTTCACCGCGAGGTAGGCGTCGGGGACAGCGGCGAACAGTCTTGACAGTCCGGCAGCGGCTGCCGCCAGATAGCAGAGGAAGCCGAGACCGACACCGGCCAGCGAGATCAGTCCGGCGCTTCGCCCTTGTGAGATGGAACGCGACGCCAGGTAGACCATGTTGGGGCCGGGCGTGAGCACCATCATCAGAGCCGCCGCAGCGACACCCAACGCCATCGTAGTTGAGATCACCGCGCCCGCTCAGCCATGAGAAGACCTTCGCGCACCTGTATCCTTTTCGTCCATCGCATGTTCCAACACAGTTTTATGAAAGACAACTTCATAATGGTGGAC
>JAKBBS010000053.1 GCA_021808425.1 Actinomycetes bacterium | reverse complement strand
GGCCCCTGAACACCTCCGCTCTCATCCCCGCCGCCCTCGCCGCCGCCACGTTGACCGGCCGGTCGTCGACGAAGATCACGTCTTCGGGGCGGGCCGCCAGCTGCTCCAGAGCGAGGGAGTAAGCCGCACGAGCGAGGATGCGCCTAGGAGGCGGACCTCGTCCCATCGACGCCCCGCTCATTGCCCTCGCGGCCGCTCATCGCCGGGAAGGTCTACCTACGTCGGCGGAGCTACGGTGCTAAGTGTGGTCTCCTGTTTCTCCGCTGTGTCGGCGTCGGCTCGCAGGTGAAGGTCCACTTAGTGGATGGGACTTACGAGCTGTTTCGTCACTTCTTTGCCATCCCGTCGCATGTGACGGCCGCGGGCGAGGAGGTTGCGGCGACCAGAGGAGTGCTGGGGTCCATGCTGGCTCTGCTCGGTGACGCCACCCATGTTGGAGTGGCCACCGATCACGTCATCGAGTCGTGGCGCAATGATCGCTGGCCTGGCTACAAGACCAGCGCCGGGGTGGCCCCGGCGCTGAGCGCGCAGTTCCCGCTGCTGGAGGAGGCGCTCGAAGCGATGGGTATCGTGGTTTGGCCGATGGTGGATTGGGAAGCCGACGACGCCCTGGCCAGCGCCGCCAAGGTGGCGGCGGTAGACGCGACGGTGGACCAAGTGATCATCTGCACCCCCGACAAGGATCTGGGGCAGTGCGTCACCGGTACCCGGGTCGTGCAGCTGGATCGCCGGCGCCGCCAGATCCTCGACGAGGACGGCATCCGGGCCAAGTTCGGGGTGGCCCCCGGTTCGATCCCCGACTACCTGGCGCTGGTAGGTGACAGCGCAGACGGCTTCCCCGGCCTCCCCGGGTGGGGGGCCAAGACAGCCGCTACCGTACTGGCCCGCTTCGGAACCATCGAGAGGGTGCCTGCTCGGGGCAGCGACTGGCGCCTCGACGTCCGCAACGCCGGCAAGCTGGCCATGACCCTCGTTGATCAACGGGCGCTGGCATTCCTGTTCAAGGAGCTGGCCACCCTCATCACGGACCCGCCGGTCATGGCCGGTGTCGAGCCGCTCCGATGGAGTGGCCCGACATCCGGTTTCGCGCGGGTGTGCCGCCGGCTGGATGCCCCTGAGCTGCTCGAGCGTGCGGAGCTGCTGGCCGGTGGCCGGGCCTGTGCCGGATGACCTGAGCGCGTGCGGCTCGCGGGCCGCCGCTACCAGGCCACCTGCGCCGATGTCGCCAGCGCCTCGTCCAGCAACTCGTGGTAGCGAGGACGAGGGATCTCGATTGCGCCAACGCTACGCAGGTGGTCGGTCGCCCACTGCACGTCCAGCAGGACAGCGCCCCCGCGCTGGAGGCGATCCACCAAGCCGACTAGCGCCACCTTGGAGGCGTCGGTCGCGCGGTGGAACATCGATTCGCCGGCGAAGAGGCCGCCGATGGACACGCCGTAGAGGCCGCCGGCCAGCTGCCCGTCCTGCCACGCCTCGACGCTGTGCACCCAGCCTAGGGTGTGCAGCTCCCGGTAGGCCGCTGCGATGCGCCGGTCTATCCAGGCGCCCGGGCGCCGGCGATCCGCGCAGGCCGAGAGAACCTCGTCGAAGGCAGTGTTCGACCTGATCTCCATGCGCGCGCAAGACTTGCGTAGCGACCGGCTGACCCGCAGACCGTCTAAGGGCAGGATACTTCGTGGATCCGGCGACCACCATGCCATCAGACCCCGCCGCGCCGGCATCGGGAACAGTCCTGACCGGTATGCCGCCAGCACTGTGCCGGGCTCCAGATCGGCCCCGACGCCGATGACTTCAGAGACTCCGGCGGCGTCGGCGATCGCCCCAGCCTCGGCGGGAAATTCCCACCGGGTCGGCGGCGGCTCGACGGGCATGAACCTCTCTACCATCAACTGGACCCCTCCACCATCAAGCAGACGCCTTCGGTAGGACCCCCCGGATCACGCCGCACCTGGGAGCGACCCAGCTGCACGGGCCTAGCCAGGGCAACAGGCGGCAGTTGCGCCTTGACATTCCCTCCGAGGTGGGCCAGAATCGGTTCTACCGCAGACCTTGGTTGCCAGACGGTTCCGCGGGGGGAAAGTCGCTCAACCAAAAAAGGGGACGTATGCTATCGAGTAGAATCGTTTCTAGTTTTCACCCGGCACAAGTGACGGGGGCGTCGTACCAATCTGACATCTTCTATGCCCTGGCCACGGTCTGCCTGCTTCTCGTCGTCGGGGCCATCGCCTTGATCGACGCAGGCCTCGTGCGGCGGAAGAACCTTCTGGACACTTGGGTCCAAAAGCTCGTGTGCTCTATGATCGGCGCAGGTGCGCTGGCGGTCATTGGGTATGCCATATGGGAGATTCAATACTACGAAGCCTTTGGCACCGCCTCCCCGGTGACCCAAGCCATCAAGGACTGGTGGCTTTTCGGGCCAAACGTCACGAAGTTCTCACAGAACTTGGATCCATCGACGTCGCCTAGCGCCGACACGTTCCAGGTGTTCATGGCCTTCTTCATGGCCTATGGCGCGGTTGCGGGCGCGCTCCTGCATTCGGCAGGTCTCGAACGGGTCAAGGCCCTTCCCATGTACATAATCTCGGCGCTCGCAGGTGGTCTTGTCGTGCCGGTGCTGCTCTACTACACCTGGGGTTCGACGAGCCCGCTCACGAACCGAGGGACCCACGATTATATTGGAATCTTTTCCCTATACATCTTTGTCGGAATCTGGGGCCTAATCATCGCATGGCGGGCCGGTCCGCGCCTCGGTGCGTTCAAGGCCGATAACCGCACGATCGGACCAGTGCCGCACAACCTCGGCATGACTGCGCTCGGTGTGGCGATCCTCATGTTCGCTGCTCCGTTCGCCTTCCTCGGGTGCGGCTACATCGTTCCGGGTAGCGGCTACTTCGGCATCTCCCTCACGACGAGCGGCTTTGGCATCGTCCTGCTGAACATCTTCATGGCCTACATCGGTGGCGCACTCGCCGGAGTGGCAATCGCCTACCGGACTAAGAACTCGATCATGATCCTGCTTGGCCCGGCAGCCGGGTACATCGGCGCAGGTGCATCGCTCGACATCGCCAGGCCCTGGCAGGTCCTGCTGATCGCCGCCGGCGGGACCGTGGTGGTCTACGGCACCTTCTTGCTCATGTACCGCATTCGCATCGATGACAAAAAGATCGTCCCACTGGCCCTAGGAGGCGGAATCTACTCCGCTCTCATCTCGGGAATCGTCGGTTGGGGTACCAAGACAGGCGGCTACTTTGGTCTCAAAGGCGCCTACTCCCCCCAGCATGCCACCATCAACCTCGGCTGGCAGGCGATCGGCGTCGGCGTGACGATACTGATCTCCGCGGTCACCGGCCTGATCGTGATCGTCGGTCTCGACAAGACCATCGGCCTGCGGGTCTCAGAGAAGCAGGAAATCGTCGGCCTGGACGAGACCTACTGGGGAGCTCCGCCCTCACCGTACACCGATGCCCCCGGAGGAGTGGGCGCCCTGCCAGGCGAAACCATCACCCAAGGTGCCGTCGAAGGGCTCGGCTCTCCTGGCTCGGCGATGGCTGAGACACAGACCTGACCGCGAGGCAGCGCGCCCAAATTAGAATCCGGCTCCACCGAAGTCCACCCCGAGACTGATCACGAAAGGACGTTTAGCCATGTCGCTTGGCGGCGAGTTCGACAACATCATTTTTAACACGGACAACTATAAGCATTGCCACTACTCCCTCTATCCGCAAGGTACCGAGTATATCTCCAGCTATATCGAATCTCGCGGCGGCGCCTTCCCGGTGACCATGTTCGTCGGTCTCCAGGCCTTCATCCGTGACTACCTGATGCGGCCTATCACCCTGGAGGACATCGACCGGGCCGAGTACCATGTCCGGGAGCAGGGCATGCACTTCAACCGGAACAATTGGCTCGGCCTGCTCAACGACCACGGCGGGTACCTTCCGGTGGAGATCGAGGCGGTCCCCGAGGGCACGGTCCTACCAACTCGCAACGTCCTCGTTCAGTTGATCAACACGGACCCCAAGTACTTTTGGGTGACCAGCTTCTTTGAGACAGCCCTGCTCCGAGCCGTCTGGTATCCGACGACCATCGGTACGATCAGCTGGCTGGCGAAGCAAATGATTCGTGAGATCCTCGAGCAGACCTCGGACCATCCCGAGCTACTGCGCCACATGCTTCACGACTACGGCGCCCGCGGCGTCAGCTCCCAGCAGTCGGCAGCGCTCGGCGGCATGGCCCACCTAGTCAACTTCAGCCAGAGCGACACGACCCCCGGGATCCTGGCTGCCAAGCGTTTCTACAACGCCGTCTCGCCCTCCAACTCCGGTCCCAACTCCGAGCACGCAGGTTTCTGTGCCTGGGGCCGGGACAACGAGGCCGCAGCGATGCGGAACATGCTCGAGATGTATCGCGAGAACGGTGTAGCTCTCCTTCTTACCGACACCTACGACCATGAGAACGCCATCCGCAACATCATCGGTGGCGAGTTGAAGGAGATGATCCAGAACTTCCCCGGCCTGGTCGGTGCTCGCCCAGATTCCGGCGACCCGGTGCAGGTCACCTCTGATACCACGGAGTGGCTGATGGAGAGCTTCGGCTTCGAGACCAACAGCAAGGGCTACAAGGTACTACCGCCGTTCATCAGGGTCGTTCAAGGGGACGGCATGACGCTGAGCAGCCTGCAGGAGGTCTATGTAGAGATGAAGCGGCGCGGCCTCTCAGCGGAGAACGCTGTGTTCGGCATGGGCGGCGGCCTCCTGCAGCATTGCAACCGGGACACCTTGAATTTCGGCCAGAAGGCTAGCGCCGCGAAGATCAACGGGAAGTGGATAGATATTGCTAAGTCTCCGACCGGAGCCGCCTTCAAGGTTTCGAAGCCAGGTCGTCTCGCTCTCCGGCGGGTCAACGGTGACTACGAGACCGTCCCGCGCAGCTCCATTCCCGCAGCGGAGAACCTCCTGGTTCCCGTCTTTCGCAACGGAAAGCTGCTTCGCAAGTGGGACTTCACCGAGCTCATCGAGCGCAGTGAGGCGCCGGTCCCCGAGTCGTACTACGACGAGTTCGTCACTCCGCTCAAGGCCGGCGAGCTGCAGCAGGTCTAAGTCCCAGGGGCTCTCCGGTGTGCCGTTCCTAGCCGTGGGGCCACGGCTGGTGAGCTTGCACCCCGAACCAGTCCCTTTCCCAGATCATTGAAAGCGCACGACCATGAAGCCGCACATCAACGCTCCGTCCTTGCGTGAGGGTTTCCTCACTCCCGGGGTAGCCGTCAAGCTGCACGTCTTCGACATGGACGGCACTCTCTTGAACGGATCCGCCTGTCTTGAGCTCTGCCGGCACGTTGGTCGCCTCGACGAGGTCCTCGAGGCGGAGGAGGCCTGGGGGCGTGGTGAGGTCGGTCACGTGCAGTTCTACGAGCTCCTCCTCGGCCTGTGGGAGGACCTTGACGACGCCGATGTTGCCTCCGTCGTCGAAGCTTCGCCATGGCTCCAGGGCATCCGCGAGGTGTGCGCTGACATTCGTTCTCGGGGCGAGCTGTCCTGCGTCATTTCGATGTCGCCCCAGTTCTTCGTCGACTACCTCCTCGCTTGGGGCTTCGATCGGACCTACGGCGCGAGAGTTCACCCTGCCGTCCCGCTGCGACCAGAAGACGTTTTGCTGCCCGAGGGCAAGGTCGAGGTGGTTGAACGTCTCTTGAGCGAGCTCGGAATCGATTACACCGACGTTGTGGGCTACGGCGACTCGGCATCGGACATCCCGCTGTTCGGGCGGCTGGCACACAGCGTGGCGGTCAACGGCACTTATCGGCTGCTGGAGGTGGCCGAGGCCTCGTACGAAGGCGACGACATCTGGGATGCCTACCAGATTGGCCGCCGACTACTGAGTCCGCCGGCAAGTTCCGCCACCCGAGGCTGTAAGCCCCGCTCAGGACACCTCAGATGACGGATCTCGCCCTTCTCCAGCAGGTCACCGATGCAGGCGGCTCTCCCTCCGGGCCCAACCGCCGCCTGGCGCTGTTCTCCGGACGCTCCAACCTCGTCCTGGCCGACGCTATCGGTCGTCAACTCGGGTGCGGCCTGGGGCCGCTCGTGCAGAAGACGTTTTCCAACGGGGAAGTCTACTGTCGATTCGAGGAGTCGGTTCGCGGTGCGGACGTGTTCTTGATCCAACCGATGTGCAAGAACGTCACGACAGGACTCGACGCAAACGGCGCTCTCATGGAACTGCTCGTCATGATCGACGCCGCAGTGGGAGCCAGTGCCCACAGGGTGATCGCCGTAGCACCGTGGTACGGATACTCGCGACAGGATAAGAAGGCTGCTCCCCGAGAGCCGATCTCGGCCCGCCTCGTCGCTCGGATGCTGGAATCTGCCGGAGCCGACCGCGTCCTGACCATGGACCTGCACGCCGGGCAAATCCAAGGGATGTTCCAGGTTCCCGTGGACCACATGACGGCCATGATGTTGCTGACGGAGCACTTCTTGAGCCTCGGGCTGGATGGCGAACTGGTCGTCGTGGCTCCCGACGCCGGACGAGTGAAGCTCAACAAGAAGTTCGCGAACCTGCTTAACGCGAACCTGGCCATCCTTGACAAGGAGAGGCCTCAACAGCAGGTCGCGGCGATCAAGTATGTCATAGGTGACGTGGAGGACAAGACGGCGATCATCGTCGATGACATGATCGACACGGCTGGCACGCTGCGAGCCGCAGGAGAGGCGGTGATGGCAGCCGGGGCCCGCCGCGTCTTCGCGGCAGCGACGCACCCCGTGTTCAGTGGCGCTGCCTACGACAACATCGATGACTCACCCTTCGAGGAAATCGTTGTCACAGACTCCATTCCGTTGCGCCCCGGGGGCCACCCGAAAGTGAGGGTCCTGTCATGCTCCAGGCTCCTAGCGGAGTCGATCTGGCGGATCTTCACCTGCGACTCGGTGAGCGAGGTCTTTCGCGGCCAAAACCAGGTCTTCTGAACTGCTTCTTCTTTTTCGAGGTGCTCAGCCGGCGACCCGCCAGCCCTCTGCACTCCGCAACTTCATGTACAACTAGGAGGTATCCATGCCCGACTACGACCCGACCGCCCCGAACGCGAGGCGGTATCCCCGGGTGATCACCGATGACGAGATCGAGAAGATGCCGAGGTTGCAGTTCAATACTGGCATCGACACGGCGATCTTCCTCTCGCGTGAAGCTGATGACTGCCGGTACTTTCGCCAGGGCATCTGCTATCCGGGAGCGGAACACGAGCCCTACGCGTGGGATCAGCCTGACTTCGACGAAACCCACTACGTGCTGAAGGGTAAGATCAGGCTTCGGGTTTGCGACGTCGACAGCCGGGAAGTGGTCTATGAGGCGTCTGTCGGGGAGCACATCTACCTGCCTGGTGGTTACCATTACACGTTGGAGAAAACAGGCGTGGATTCGGCCTTCTTCTGGACCAGCGGACCATCCCAACGCAATGGTTTGGTGGAGATCCCAGAGTTCAGCGCAATGCTCAAGTCGATGAGGAAGTGAGATCAGATAATGGCTATAACTGCTAGTGTCACCAACCCCCTGCGCGGGGACAAGGCTTGGGCCTACCTGGCTCGACATCGGACAATCCGCCTTGCCACAGTCGGCGACGGGGGCGAGATCTACCTCACCCCCCTCTGGTATGTGACCGACGACAACCGGATCTTCCTGCCTCTCGACGCCGGCAGCCGGCACGGCACAAATGCTGCGAGTGGACGGCCGGTCTCTGCCCTGGTCGATGCAGGAGACGAGTTCGTCACGGTCAACGGTGTGCGCATCATCGGCTCTCTCGTCCCGATCGATGACTCGAAACACGTCGAGCGCCTCCAGCAGCTCGTCTTCGACAAATATTTCTACGTCGGGCATCCCTACGCGGAGCAATACTTTGAGTTCGGGGTCTTCGCCGGCCGCCGGTACCACGAGCTTGCTATCAAGAAGATGATCGGTTGGGATTCCCGCGAGACCACCATGCCGGCGGTCCCAGAGGCCCGGTCGTTGCCGGCTTTTCTCACCGACCGGCTCATCCCCTGACGGCAGGGATCGGAGAGGGTAATGAGACAGCGAGGTACGCTTTGGCCGGCCGCCGCAATAGGGCGACGGGTCGGTGCGTGGGACCGCAGAGAGGAGCATGAATGAGCACCAACGGCAAGAAGGCGGCTCGAGTCCTCCTGGTGGGAGAATCATGGATGAGGCACACCGTCCACGTGAAGGGCTTCGACTCCTTCTCCACCAGCGACTATGAGGAGGGCGCCGGTATCTTCATCGAGGCCCTTCGCTCCGAGGGCATCGATGTCAGTTACATACGGGCCCACGAGATAGGCGCGCGGTTCCCGGAGACCAAAAAGCAATTGGAAGAATACAACACGGTCATTATCAGTGACGTCGGCGCGAATTCGTTCCTTCTCGGCCCCGCCACATTTGTCCGTTCCGAGGTGACAGCCAATCGGCTGGCAGCCGTTGCGGACTATGTCAGAGGCGGTGGTGGCCTCGTGATGGTCGGGGGTTACCTTTCTTTCTCGGGCATTGACGGCAAGGCCAGATACAAGGCCAGCCCGCTTGCCGAGGTGCTGCCTGTAGACATGCTCGACCACGACGACCGCGTGGAGCGGCCGGAAGGTGTAGGGGTCACAGTGGAGCGACCCGAGCATCTTGCCGTCCGGGGCGTGGCCGGGGCGTGGCCGGCGCTGCTCGGGTACAACCGGCTGGTGGCCAAGGAGGGCAGCACTACCGTCGCCCGATGTGACGGTGATCCGTTGCTCGTCACTTGCGCTGCCGGCGAAGGCCGAGCCGTGGCATTCGCCTCCGACCTCGCTCCGCATTGGGCGCCCCCGAGCTTCGTGAAGTGGTCGCATTACGCTCGCCTCTGGAGCAACATAGTGCTCTGGGCGGGAAGCGTCGACCTTGCCGGCGTGGTCTAGGGGAGGTGTCGGCAGGGTGAGAGACGGGGTTCCGGTTCGAGGAGAGAAGGCCCCCCCCAAGCTTCGTCGGCCTACCATCAAAGACGTCGCTGAACGGGCCCGGGTATCGGTGAGCACGGTCAGCTATGTGCTCAACGAAAGTGGGCCGGTAGCGCCCGAACGCAGGGAACGAATCTTCGCTGCCTGCAAGGCGCTGAACTACACGCGAAACGGAGCGGCCAGGAAGCTGCGAGGTGATTTTGCGGCGGCAATCGGGTTGGTCGTGCCGGACCTTTCCAACCAGTACTTCGCACTCCTGGCGGAGGGCGTCGAGCGGGCGGCGTCCAAGCGCGACGTGCTTGTCGTGCTGTGCGCGCCGGATCTCGAGGGCACGACCGATTCGACGAACAGCCGGCTCCTGCGTAGCCAACGTCTCGACGGTGTGCTCTACCTGGCGGGAAGCGCCGCTCCGGTCGAAGCGCTGCGGCAGCTGACCGAGGTTGGGCCGGTCGTCCTCGTCGACGAGCGGATCCCCGGCTTCGACGTGCCGAGCGTCGTGTCCGACAACCGACGGGGTGCTTGCGAGATCGCGAAGCTCGTGCTCGCAGCAGGTCACACACGTGTGGCGGTCGTCGGCGGACCATCGACTCTGTGGACGGCCGGAGAGCGCTTGGCTGGCTATCGCGACGCGATGGTCTCGGCGGGGCTCGACCCCGACGAGCTGATTGTCGCGGAGGGTGACTATCGGCAGGGCTCGGGAACGGTACTTGCCGAGGAGCTCCTTCGCGGTGCCGCTGGGCGACGGCCGACGGCGTTGCTGTGCGCCAACGACCTCATGGCCGTAGGTGCGCTGGAGTTCTGCCGGTCCGCCGGTTTGTCGGTGCCCGGTGATGTCAGCATCGTGGGGTTCGATGACCTGCCCCTGGCGGCTCTCCTGCAGCCTCGTCTCACGACCGTCCGCCAGCCCGCTGGAGATATGGGTCGCCGTGCAGCCAACTTGCTGCTCGACCTGATAGAAGGATCGGAGCCGGTGGACGAGTACTTTCCCGTCAGCGTCCAGGTCCGGGGATCGGTGGCCGCTCCGAAGAAGGTGCGCCGGTGAACGCTCTCGATGTGGCTGTGGCCGCAGCGGCGCGCGAGCCGGCTGACGCTCCCCTTGAGGTGGTGGTTGTCGGCGCGATCAACGTGGACCTGGTCGTTGCGGCCGATCGCCTGCCCGGACCGGGTGAGACCGTGGTGGGTGGTGGTTTATCCCGCCACGGGGGTGGCAAGGGAGCAAACGCCGCAGTCGCCGCGGCCCGCGCGGGTGCGCTGGTTCGCCTGGTCGGTGCGGTGGGCGATGACGATCTCGGCAGGCGGGCCCTCGCCGAGCTGACCGCGGAAGGCGTTGTCGTCGACGACGTGACGGTTCTGGCAGGGGAGGCGACCGGCGTCGCCCTCATCGTCGTCTCGGCGGAGGGAGAGAACCAGATCGCAGTGGCACCAGGCGCCAATGTGGCGCTCGACGCGGTTGCCGTCGGCGCTGCGCTCGGACTTGCCATTCCCCGAGCCGGTTGCGTGGTGGTGAGCACAGAGATCTCTGTTGGGGCCATCGCCGCTGCCGTCGAGGCTGCCGCTGCTGCCGGCGTGCCATGCGTCCTCAATCCAGCACCCGTCGTCGCCGAGCTCGCTTCCCTCCTTGCCTGCGGGCCGATCGTCACCCCTAACGTCAGCGAGTGCTGGGCGCTCGCAGCTGCGGTCGCTGGATCTTCGATGCCCGGGGGGAGCAACGGCTCGCCAGAGGTGGCGAGGCCAGGGGAGGAGGGATTGGTGCGCGCGGCCCGTTCGGTGGCTGCACGTACCGGAGCCCCGGTCATCGTCACGCTGGGAGGCGAGGGAGTTCTCTTCATCAAGGAAGATGGGGACCGGCGTACGATCCCGCCCCCGCCGACGATCGTGGTCGACACCACCGGGGCTGGGGACACGTTCAACGGCATACTCGGAGCCCGGATTGCTCGGGGGGACGGCCTGGCCGCCGCCGTCACTGCCGCCGCCGCTGGCGCATCGTTGTCTGTCTCGCGTGCCGGCGCCCGGGACGGCATGCCTGACGCTGGCTCGATTGACGCGGCTGTGCAGGATGGCCGGTGGACACAGATGGTGGGCGAAAGCGCCTGCGATGGCCCGGAAGGGGGATGGAGTGGACAACAGGCAGTTGATTGACGCGTTCGGCGAGGCGTGGGGCGCCCGTGACATCGACGGTGTCATGGATCTGATGGCCCCCAAGTGCTCGTTCAGTGCCTCGGTCGGGCCGGACCCGGGACGCACCTACTTGGGTCCCTCCGAGGTGAGACGTGGCGTCGAGTCGTTCCTCGGGCCTCCTGCGGATCCGGATGTCGTCACCGAGACGTTGGCGGTCCGGATCGGCGATGATTTCGCGGTAGTCCACTGGGTGGCACGCTCGACCCACCCCGACCGGCCTACTCCGGTGATCCGGGCGCTCGACGTGTTCGAATTCGACGATGGGCGTATCAGGTCCAAGGACACATATCGTAAAGTCCTCGGATAGGGGGTTACGGCCGCCCGGTGCGTTCGAGTGGCCGCGCTGCCGCCACTCTGTCGGCGACCAGGAGGCGAAAGCGCGAGATGTCGAGATCGATCGCTACCTGGACCTTCTGGTCGGGGGGATCGGCATCAGGATCGTCGGTGGCATAACGGTGCCGCAGCTCATCGAGGGCATAGATCGTCTGTCCCCGTGCGGGCCCGGCTACCACCACCTCGAGCGTCGCAGTGGTGGTGGTAACGATCGCCGGCTCGATGACGGTGGCCACGGCGAGCACATCGTGCAACGACCAGCCGGTCTGCCGCCGGTCCAGATAGGCGGTGACCATCGACGCGAGCGCCGCTCCGGCGTCCCCTCGGCGGGCGAGGGTGGATACCAGCTCATCATCGACTGTGGCCAGGCGAGTGACGTCGAGGCCCACGGTCGTCACGTCGAGGTCGGAATCGGCCAGGACCCGTTGTGCGGCCTCGGGGTCGAACCACGTGTTGAACTCGGCAACGGGCGTAATGTTGCCTGCCGACATCGAGCCTCCCATGACCACGATCCGGTCGATACGATCGGTCAGCTCGGGATAGAGGGATATTAGAAGGGCCAGGTTGGTGAGGGGGCCAAGCGCTGCGATTACGATAGACCGGGGCCGGGCTTCGCCAAGGAGCCTGGCCAGCGCTTCGACCGCTCGGCCCCCGGACTGAGCGGCAGTGACGGCCGGCAGGTCGACGCCCCCGATGCCGTTCGTGCCGTGAGGGGAACGCCGGTTGTGGGCGCTCTGGCGCACCAGTGCTCGGGCCGCGCCGGGGAAGACCGGGACGTCAGGGCGGCCAAGCAGCGCCAGGACGCCACGAGCGTTGGCCGTAGTAACGGCCAGGGGGGCGTTGCCTGCGACGGTGGTGACTGCGAGCAGGTCGATCTCTGGGCTGGCGACCGCCAGGGCCAATCCGACAGCGTCGTCGATGCCCGGGTCGCAGTCGATGACGAGGGCTCGGCGTTCGACGCCGTTCGTGGGGCCTGCGGTGGGTGGTCCAGCCGCTCGGGTGATGCTCAACGGAATGCCGGGATGCCGGTCAACGCCCCACCGACGACCAGGGCGTGGACGTCAGCGGTGCCCTCGTAGGTGACCACCGATTCGAGGTTCACAAGGTGGCGGATGACTGGGTACTCAAGGGAGATGCCGTTCGCGCCGAGCACCTGGCGGGCGGCACGAACGACCTCGAGGGCTGAGTTGACGTTGCCGAGCTTACCCATGCTGACCTGCTCGGGCCGGAGGCGCTTGTCGTCCTTTAAGCGGCCGAGGTGGAGGGCCAGCAGCTGTGCCCGGTTGACCTCCAGGGCCATAATAGCCAGCTTCTGCTGCTGGATCTGGAAAGCCGCAACCGGCTTTTCGAACACCATCCTGCCCAGACTGTAATCGAGCGCTGCTTTCATGCACGCCCGGGCCGCACCGACCGCTCCCCATACAATCCCAAAGCGAGCCTCATCGAGGCAGGACAGCGGAGCCCTGAGCGATGTCGCCTCTGGCAGCTGGGCAGCGGCCGGCAGGCGTACGTCGTCGAACAATAGCTCGGAAGTGATCGAGGCTCGCAGGGACATCTTCTTCTTGATGTCCTGAGTGCTGAAGCCCTTTGTCCCCTTAGGTACCAAGAAGCCCCGGATCCCGTCGGAGGTGCGGGCCCAGACGATCGCCACGCCGGCGGCTGAGCCGTTGGTGATCCACATTTTCTGACCGTTGAGGATCCAGTCGCTTCCGTCCCGCCGCGCCTTCGTGCGCATTGCGCCGGGGTCGGAGCCGGCCTCGGGCTCGGTGAGCCCGAAGCAGCCAACGACCTCACCGGCGGCCATAAGCGGCAGCCATTCTCTCTTCTGCTCCTCCGAGCCCCAGCGGTGGATGGCAAACATAGCGAGGGATCCCTGGACCGAGACGAGACTCCTGATCCCGCTGTCGGCGGCTTCGAGCTCGAGGCACGCCAAGCCGTAGGCCGTGGCGGTGGTGCCGGCGCAACCGTAGCCTTCGAGATGCATGCCGAGGACGCCGAGCGCCCCCAGCTCCTGCATCAGCTCGGGCGGGCTGCCACCACGCTCGAACCAGTCGGCGACGTCAGGAAGGATTCGCTTGGCTACAAAACCACGTACGACGTCCCTGATGGCCCGTTCGTCCTCGCTCAGGAGGTGGTCTATGTCGAGGAAGTCATTGGCGTTTCGGTCATTACGAGCGTCTGTGGGCGTCACCTGTGCTCCTTGACTAGGGAGGGTTCTTGAGATACGGTAGAACCGTTTCTAGCGAAAGGATAGTGCCTTCTCGTGGCAGGTGCTCTTGACGGTGTCCGCGTCGTGGACTTCTCTCGTGTCCTCGCAGGGCCGTACGCCACGATGGTGCTCGGCGACCTCGGGGCGACGGTGGTCAAGATCGAGCGCCCGGGGTCCGGTGACGACACGAGGTCCTGGGGTCCCCCCCACGACAGTGCTGGCGAAGCTACGTATTTCTTGGCTGCCAACCGCAACAAGGTGAGTCACGTCAGCGATCTGACCGACGCAGCGGACGTTCGCTCGGTCACGGCTCTTTGCGAGAGCGCGGACGTCGTTGTCGAGAACTTCCGGCCGGGAGTGATGGACCGCTTGGGCCTCGGTTACGGGCACCTGGAAGCTATCAACCCCCGCCTCGTCTATTGCTCGGTCACCGGGTTCGGCCGGGCCGGAGGGGCTGAGCTGGCAGGTTATGATCTGCTGGTGCAAGCGCTCGGCGGCCTAATGAGCATCACTGGCGAGCCGGACGGTGGACCCCAGAAGGTGGGTGTGGCGCTCGTAGACGTCCTCACCGGGCTGTTCGCAACGATCGGAATACTTGCTGCGCTCCGCTATAGAATCGATTCTGGTCGAGGGCAGCATGTCGAGGTAAACCTCCTCTCCTGTCTGCTCGCCTCCCTCGTCAACCAGGGATCGGCCTACACCGCTGGCGGCGTCACCCCGACTCGGATGGGCAACGAGCACCCGAGCATCGCCCCTTACGAGGTGATTCCGACCGCAGAAGGCGACCTCGTCCTGGCGGTCGGTAACGAACTGCAGTTCGCGCGTCTCTGCGAGGCCATAGGCGTGCCCAGGTTGGCGCTCGACTCTCGGTTCGAGACCAACACCGATCGGGTAGCGCACCGCGAGGTGCTGCGTGTCGAGCTCGAACGAGCTTTGGCTGGGCGAAGCGCACCTGTGTGGGTCGCGACGTTGAACGCCGCAGGAATACCGGCCGGGGTAGTCAACGACGTGGCTGGGGCCTTTCAGCTGGCCGCTGAGCTCGGGTTACAGCCGATCGTGTCGACATTCCGGGAGGACGGCACCAGGGTGAACCTCACGCGTAGTCCGATTGGCATGTCGAGCACTCCGCCGACCTACCGGCTGGCCCCGCCCCGCCTGGGCGAGAACTCGCTCGCTGGTCGGTCACACGGCGCCGCCTCGGCACTCCAAACGACCTCGCCGCTCGAAGGAGAACCGCTGTGATCGCTACCCAACTCCCCCCTAGCCTCATCCCCGAGGGCCGGACGCTCTTCATCGGTGGGCGGTGGTCCGCCGGCGACGACTTCTACGACCGTCCCGATCCAAGCTGTGCCGGGCAGCGAACAGGTACCTACGCTCGGGCGTCCGCCGAGCACGTCGAGACCGCCTACTCCGCTGCCGCCACAGCCCAGCCTCAGTGGGCCGCGGTGCCCGCCCCGCAGCGGTCGGAGATCCTTCGCCGAGCGGCCGACCTCCTCGAAGGACGGCTGGAGGAGGCCACCAGGCGGCTCACCGCGGACATGGGAAAGGCGCGTCGCGACGCCCGGGGAGAAGTCGTCAGGAGCGTCTCGATACTGCGGTATTTCGCAGGCGAGTTGCTGCAGCCGACAGGTGACACATACGCCAGCGCCGATCCGTCCGTACTGCTCCTCACGCTGGAGGAGCCTGTTGGCGTCGTCTGTGCCATCACTCCCTGGAACTTCCCCTTCGCAATCCCGACGTGGAAGTTGGCGCCGGCGTTGGCTTTCGGCAACGCCGTGGTGTGGAAGCCCGCAGACGCGGCGTCGGGCAGCGCGGTGCTCCTCACGGAAACCCTGGCTGCGGCGGGCTTGCCCGACGGCGTGCTGAACTTGGTGACCGGCAAGGGGCGCCTCATGTCAGCGAGCCTTACGAAAGACCCGAGGCTCAACGCCCTCACATTCACCGGCTCGGGCGACGTCGGTAGCCTGTTGCGCCAATCCGTGGCGGATCGCAACATCAAGGTCCAGCTCGAGTTGGGTGGCAAGAACCCGGCGGTGGTGCTCGCCGATGCTGACCTGCGCGACGCTGCGGCCCAGATAGTTCGGGGGGCCATGGGCTGCACGGGTCAACGCTGCACTGCCACGAGCCGTGTGTATGTGGAGAGGTCAGTGGCCCCTGAGTTCCGGAATCTGATCCGCCAGCAAGTGGAGTCGTTGACGGTGGGCGATCCCTATGACGAAGGGACCGACGTCGGTCCGGTCGTCTCAGCTGAGCAGCAAGCGAGCATACAAAGATACATGGCCGTGGCGGCAGAGGAGAACGCCGAGCTGATCGCGAAGGGAGCCTCGGGTCCGACTTCTGGATACTTCGTGGCACCGACGGTATTCGGTGGGCTAGGCAGGGACAGCATCGTGGCCCGAGAGGAGATCTTCGGCCCGGTGCTGGTCCTGGAAGAGGTGGACGGCTTCGAAGAGGCTCTCCGAGCCGCCAACGATACGGAGTTCGGTCTGTCGTCCGCGATCTTTACCCGGGACATCACTCATGCGCTGTCATTCGCGCGGCTCGCCCGATCCGGCTTGGTACACGTCAACCGGGAGACCGCCGGCGTCGAACCGCACGTCCCTTTCGGGGGCTTGAAAGGGTCCAGCAACATGGCTCGCGAGCAGGGAAAGGCGGCCCGCACCTTCTTCACCAACACCAAGACCGTCTACGTGCGTACGCCGTAGGCGACACCCGAACATTGGAGTAGTTAATGGACAACAGCCTGAGGTTCTACATTGACGGAGAGTGGGTTGGCCCCGTCGGCGCGGAAACCCATGAGGTCATCAACCCGGCCACGGAGGTACCGGTAGCCCGTATTGCCATGGGAAACGACGAGGACGTGGATCGGGCTGTCCGGGCTGCGCGCCGGGCTTTCGACGGCTACGCCACGACATCCAGGGAGGAGCGCCTAGGCCTGCTTCGCCGCGTCGTCGAGGTCTACCGGACGAGGGCTGCCGATATAGCGAAGGTTCTCACCGACGAGATGGGAGCGCCGGTCGGATTGGCCCAGCAGGCACAGGTGCCCGCAGGGATGGGTCAGTTCCTGGCGGCAATCGAGGCTCTGGAGGAGTTCCAGTTCGAGGAGGCGATCGGGACCACATCCGTCGTCCACGAACCCGCCGGCGTCTGCGCACTCATAACACCGTGGAACTGGCCTCTGTTGCAGATTGGGGCGAAGGTCGCGCCGGCACTGGCGGCCGGTTGCACCATGGTGCTCAAGCCGTCGGAGAACGCTCCACTCAACGCCCTGATCCTGGCCGAGGTGCTCGACGAGGCTGGCGTGCCCGCCGGCGTCTTCAACCTGGTGAACGGCCACGGGGCGACCGTCGGCGCGGCGCTCGCCAGCCATCCCGAGGTCGACATGGTCTCCTTCACCGGGTCGACCCGCGCCGGAATCGAGGTGGCCAGGAACGCTGCACCGACGGTTAAGCGGGTCCATCAGGAGCTCGGGGGCAAGTCGGCCAACATCCTGCTGGGTGACGTGGACTTCGATGAGATCCTTCCGCGCGACATGCTGACCATGTGTGCGAACTCGGGGCAATCTTGCAACGCTGGAGCACGCATCCTGGTGCCTGTGACCCGCATGGAGGAGGCCGCCGCAGCGGCAGCCCGGGGGGCCTCACAGGTCGTCGTCGGTCCACCGGACGCAGAAGGCACGGTCATAGGACCGGTCGTGTCGAAGGTCCAGTACGACAAGATCCAAGGTCTCATCGAGAAGGCTATCGAGGAAGGCGCGACCCTCGTAACGGGCGGCCCCGGCCGGCCGGAGGGTTTGGAAAAGGGCTACTACGTCAAGCCGACGGTCTTCGCCGACGTGACCAACGACATGGCGATAGCGCAGGAGGAAATCTTCGGACCGGTGCTGACCCTGATCGGTTACGAGGGCGAGGAGGACGCCGTACGACTGGCCAATGACACGCCCTATGGTCTGTCTGGCTATGTCTCATCGACCGACGTGAGCCAGGCTCGGCGGGTCGCCCGACTGATCCGTACCGGGATGATGCACGTCAACGGCGCCCCACTCGACGGGAAGTCGCCGTTCGGGGGCTACAAGCAATCCGGCAACGGACGTGAGTACGGGCGCTTCGGCCTAGCCGAGTTCATGGAGACCAAGTCCATCTTCGGAGATCGCGGCTAGGCGCCCCGCCCGCCGGGCCGGGCCCCGTCCAGGCGCTCCGCCAGCGAGACGGATAGCCTCGACTCCGATGCCGGACGACACCTCAGACACCCCCGCAACGGATGCCACGGCCCCCAGTCCGGAGGCCACCAGAGTGGCGCCCGTGCAGCACACCATGGCCGAG
>JAKBBS010000319.1 GCA_021808425.1 Actinomycetes bacterium | reverse complement strand
TGTGTGGCCAGCGCACCTGGAGTGGGTACCCGCCACCCGCTTCAGGCAGAGCGGTTCCGAGATCCGCCGCTTGGACCGCTCCACTTGTGGCGCCCTTTGGGGCGCCACAAGTGTTTCTCCGGTCCGGTTACGCTGCCCGTGTCTCAGACTGCTCTCGAAGCGCTCAGAGCAGCGATCTCGTCCCAGCCGTAGCCGAGCTCGAGGAGGACCTCTTCGGTGTGCTGGCCGAGTTCCGGAGCGTCGGTCAAAACCCTCGCCGGTGTGGCACTGAAACGCACAGGGGGGCATACCACCCTTTGCGCGCCGGGGAGGCTCCCCGATACCTCCGAGTTGGTTGACTCGCCCGAACTATCCGCCACGCCACCGTCGCCCGCTATGGCGAAGTAGCCGTTCTCCCACACCGACGGGTCGGCAACGACCTCAGCATAGTTACGGACCGGAGCGTGACGTATACCGGCTTCTCCCAGGACCTGGCACCACTCCGCTGTCGGGCGCTTGGAGAAAATGGGGGCCAGCTCTTCGTAGATCGCCCGTTTGTCGTCCTCGAAGTAGAAAGGCTGCCGATAAAGCTCTGTGAGATCGGGGCGCCCCGCTAGGTCGTAGAAGCGGGAGCGAGCAGGGCCGACGACGCCGACGATGGCAAGCCACCCGTCGGATGTCGGAAGCACGAAGTACAAGCCAGGGACCAGCGGGTTACCGTGATTGGCGCGACCTGGCAGTTCGCCGGACAACAAATACGCAGTGTACTCGCTCGCCTGTGCCCAGATCTGGCCGCCCACCAGCGACGTTTCTACGAGTTGGCCCCGGCCGCTGCGACCCCGAGCTACCAGCGCGGCAAGTATCGCCCCGACGAGGTTCTGGGAGGCGATGTGATCTGCGATTGTGGCGCCGACAGGTGTCGGGGGTTCGCCTTCGGCGCCGGTGGTGGAAATCAGCCCGGCGGCTGCCTGGGCGCTCAGGTCCGCACCCTCCCTCGCCGCGTGCTCGCCGAGCGGGCCGAACGTGGACCCGGCCGCTACCACGAGCGCAGCGTTGGCCTCCGAAAGCTCGTCGAAGCCGAGACCCCACGACTCCATGGTGCCCGGCTTGAAGTTGGTCACTACTACATCGGCCCAGCGCGCGAGGCGCAGGAATACTTCGCGTCCCGCTTGCATCCTCAAGTCGACGGTAACCGACCGCTTCCCGCGGTTGCACCCGACGAAATAGCCGGACCTCGGCTCCTCCGGTGACGTCGGCAGCCACCGGCTCTGGTCGCCGAAGCCAGGCAACTCGACTTTGATTACCTCCGCCCCCCACGCGCACAAAGTCTCCGCGGCCTGCGGTGCCTGGACCAGCAGGCCGGCTTCCACGACCTTGATACCGTCTAGCGCTCCCATGGCTGACGACGCTAGTTGCCAACTGCGGCGCGAGCACCGTTAGGCGAGATCAGGACCTCATCCGGTTGTAGCGGTCGAGGGCTACGTCGCGTTCGAGGTGGTGGTCGACTATCGGGGTCGGGTAGGCGGGGACGCCGAGAAGGGACCCTGCCAGCTCGTGAGGAGTGTGGATATGCCGGTCGTCGATGCCGGACAGCTCGGGGACATACCGGCGAACGTAACGACCGGACGGATCGAACTTGGCTCCCTGCAGGGTCGGGTTGAACACTCGGAAAAAGGGTGCCGCGTCGTTCCCCGAGCCGGCCACCCACTGCCAGCCGAGCTGGTTGGACGCGAGGTCCCCGTCGACTAAGTGATCCATGAACCACCTAGCCCCGCGCCGCCAGTCGATGTGAAGGTCCTTCACGAGGAAGCTAGCGGTGATCATACGGACCCGGTTGTGCATCCAGCCTTCGATCAAAAGCTGGCGCATCCCAGCGTCGACGATCGGGTACCCGGTCATGCCGGCCGCCCACGCCTCGAATCGCTCGTTGGCGTCTGGGCCCTCGTCGACCTCCAGCTTCGACCATTCCTGTCGGTAGGGGTGGTCCCGGGCGTCGGGGCGTTGCCAGAGGACATCTGCATAGAACTCCCTCCAGCAGAGTTCCTTCTCGAAGACCTCGCTGCCTTTGCTGATCGGGTCGAGACGGGAGAGGATCTGGCGGGGATGCAGGCAGCCGAAGCGAAGGTACGCAGACAGCCGCGACGTGCCGTCCTCGCCGGGCAGGTCCCGACGGTCCCGGTAGTCGGCGACATTCGCTGCAAGGAAGGCTTCGAGGCGTTCGCGCGCAGCGTGCTCCCCGGGGGTGGTATACGTCGGAGCGAAGTTCGCAGTCCTCGGCACCCGGGTGTCGTCGCTTATGCCGAACCGGGTGACCTTTGCCAAGTCTGCGTTCGAGGGGGATTCGATTGGGAGGTCCCAGCCATGCGAGCGCCACGCTTTCCAGAAGGGCGTGAAGACCTGGAACGGACTGCCGCTTGCAGTTACCAGCTTGCCGGGCGCCACCGCGTACGGCGTGCTTACGAACCGCAGATCAACTCGATTGCGGGCGAGCGCAGCACGGGTGTTCGCGTCGCGGCGGCTTCCGTACGGACCGAAGTCCTCGGTTGCGTACACAGCTTCGGCGCCAACCTGCGCCGCGAGCGCCGCCAGGACCTCCGAGGGTCGACCGTAGAGTTGCACGATCCCTCCGCCCGATCGGCGCCGGAGCTCGTCGTCGAGGGATCCGAGGCACCCGGACAGAAATGCCAGGCGCGCCCTGCCGCTCCTTGAGATCAACGCGGGGTCCCACACGTATGCGACGACTACGTTCGCGAAGGCGTCAAGCGCTGCGCGGAGGGCGGGGTGGTCGGCGAGGCGAATGTCGCGGCGCATCCATACGAGCGCCGTAGGCGAACTGCTGTCCCGGCTCCGACCACCTGCGACTGGGTGCTCGGGTGCCGGCGGGCCGTCGAGTTGAGATTTGGTCATATCCAAACCCGGTTCTAGCATCGAAGACACTGCAATGGGTACGCCACTGACTGCTCGAAGAGCCCGGCGCGAGCGGGCTGCGGTCATCGGGTCAGGAGTGGCGGGCCTGACCGCCGCCTACCTGCTTCAGCGGCGTTTCGACGTGTCGCTGATCGAGGCGGACGACCGCTTGGGCGGCCACGCCCACACCCGCACGGTTTCGACGTCGGACGCGGGCGACATCCAGGTGGACAGCGGCTTCATCGTGCACAACCGTGTGACCTATCCGAACCTCGTCCGCCTCTTCGACGAGCTCGGAGTGCAGACACAACCAACCGGCATGAGCATGTCGGTGCGCTGTGACGGCTGCGGACTTGAGTACGCAGGCGCGATCGGTCTTCGTGGGGTCTTCGCCCGACGGAGGTCCGTGGTCGACCGGAACTTCCTGCGGATGCTGGTGGAGGTCAACCGGTTCCATCGTGCCGCCCGTAAAGCGGTCGTGGCGCTCGCCGAGCGTGAATCGCAGGAGTGGAACGTGACGCTCGGTGAGTTCCTCGCATCCAAGGGTTTCACGGAATATTTCCGCAACCATTTCATGGTGCCGGTCGTGTCAGCGGTGTGGTCCGTCGCCCCCGAGACGGCACTCG
>JAKBBS010000052.1 GCA_021808425.1 Actinomycetes bacterium | reverse complement strand
CTACCCGCACGACTGTGGCACCGAAATCGGTAAGAGCCCGTCCAATCACCGGACCGGCTACCACCCACGAAAGATCTGCCACCTTCAAGCCACCGAGGGGGGACGCGTCCCCGTGGGCGTCCCCCTCACCATCTCCTCTCCTCGCCGACACCCTTGCGCGCTCGCCGGCCCAGCTGGCTCCGGACCAACCTGGCGCCCCACGCGGGGTGAGACGTGGTGCCTCGCGCAACCAGGAGAAGGCGGAGGCCTGCGTTCGGGTGATCGGCCCGGGCACGGTGACCGCGGGCCCGCCGCATTCGTCGTGGGGAAAGTTGACGAGAAAACCGCGGTCGGCGAAATGCTCGCTGGCGGCCAGGTCTGACACGTCGGCAACGCCGACCGCCAGGGTCTTACGAAGCAGGGCCGCTTCGGTTACCTCCTGTTTGTTCATACCGGCGAGGAAGGCAGCGACATACCCCCGGGCCCGCTCCATTACTTGTACGTCTATCTCGCCGGCCTCGATTTTCGAGGGCAGGTCACGCCAGTCCCATTTTGCGATGTCCTCGTCTGGTAGAGCCCCGGCGTCTGCCATCCACGCAAAGAGGTTGTTGGTGAACGCCCCCGCCGCCGGACCCATTGCCAGGTGCAACTCAACGAATCCGTTCAAGACCGGCCATTTAGAGCGACGCGTCCTGGAGCCACTCCCGCTGCGGTCGATTGCTATCCGATCCTCAGGTTTGGGCATCCATTCCGGTTCTTCGTCGCCGGTCACCGCGATCAGGTTTGCGGCCAGAGTGCACAACCCGATTGAGGCCTGCGCTGACACGTCTACGTGCTGTCCGAGGCCGCTGCGCCGGCTGGCTCGATAAGCGATCAGCGCACCTGCAGCCGCGTCCGCCGATGCGTGAAGGAAGGCCTGAGGAACGCTGATCCGAAGGGGCGGACCTGTCTGATCCACGTTGTAAGCCAATGGGCCGCCCGACGCCCACACCGTCAGGTCAGTGGCTGCCCAGTTCGCCTTCGGACCGCTCCGACCGAACGCGCTGATTGACACGTAGACGAGCGCGGGATTTACCGCGCGCAGGTCTTGCCATCCGAGTCCTAAGCTCTCGAAGCTCCCCGGGTCGGCGGATTCGATGAAGATGTCGCAGCCGGCCGCAAGATCAACCATCCGATCCCGACCGTCGGGTGTGGCCGGATCAATCACGACTCCGCGCTTGTTCGCCGCGTAGGTCTGCCAGAACAGCGACGACCCGTTGTATAGGGGCGGGAGCGAGCGGGCCGTCGACCCGCCTGGCGGCTCCACCTGGATAACGTCGGCGCCCAGATCGGCGAGGAGACGGCCTGCCGCCAGCCCCCGCTCGTCTGTGCAGTCGAGTACGCGAAGCCCCTGCAGAAACCCCACCGTTCAGTCCAGTGCGAAGACAGGCAGCGTCTCGCCGCCATCGGCCGTCTCAAACAAGATCCTCAGCCGTCGACCAGTGGTCATGTCCGACGGCTCGGCGCCGAGAACCTGACTCCACCACCACGGGCCCTCGTCCAGCTCGCCGATAACCACGACGGCTTGGGGTACAAAGTCTCCGTCAGATCCTTTGCCATAAACGACCGACCAGCTGACGACGCGCGCGCGCCCAGAGGCAGCACACTGCTCGGTATCACTCGACGAGCACTTCGGGCATACCTTCTCTTGTGGGCCGCCCACGAAACCGCAGGAGCGGCAGCGGTAAACAACGAACTTGCGCTGAGACGCCGCTTCGAGGAACTCCTCGCTGTCCGGGTCGCGCTGCACGACTCCTAGCGGGGTGGACATCAGCGGGCGTCCGAACCAAGCACGAGGGTACAATGATGGTCGAACACCCCACCGTTGCCGCTAACCATAGCTACGGAGTGTTGCTCCGCCTGGCGCAGGCCGCCCTGACCGCGCACTTGTATTATGGCCTCGGAGAGCGGTGTCATACCCCACATGTAGTAGCCGGAAAGCTGGCCCCCACCCGTGTTGAGCTTGAGCTTCCCAGCGGGGCCGAGAACGCCGCTCGACACGAAAGGACCTCCCTCCCCCTTCTCACAGAACCCGTAGTCCTCCAAGGTGACCAAGACCGTGAAGGTGTAGCAGTCGTAGAGTTCCACCACGTCGACATCTTCGATGCCCACACCGGCCATGGCCAAAGCTTTGGGACCTGACTTGCTCGCGCCGGTCACAAGGCCCAGATTGTCGTCGCGCATCAAGTAGCGACCCGGGTGGCACTGCGACCAGCCAAGGACGTGCACCGCTGGTTGCGCCAGATCAGCAGCCCTCTCGGCAGACGTCACCACGACCGCAATGCCACCATTGGATACCAGGCAGCAGTCAAGAAGCCGGAACGGATCCGCGACCATTCTTGACCTCTGGTGGTCGTCAACATTTATCGGGTCCCGCATCTGCGCCCGGGGGTTCATAGCCGCCCACGCCCTCTGGGCAACCGCCACGTGAGCCAGCTGTTCGCTCGTCGTCCCGTAACGCTCCATGTGACGCCGGGCCGCCATGGCGTACATCGGGTTGGCGCCTGAAACACCGCTCGCTGCGGCAATGCCGTTCCAGCCGACACGTCCCATGCCCGAACTACCGTACGCGGCCCCCGATGAGCGGTCAACGCGAAGTGGGGCGTCGGCAAACACGCACACGACGACATCCGACGAGCCGGCCTGCACTGCTAGAGCGGCCGTCTGGAGCATGGCGCCGGCAGTAGCGCCGAACGCCTGGACCTCGGCGAGCAGCGTCAGGTCCCGGAAGCCGACCTCTCGCTGCAATGCGAGTCCGACGCCCCCCGAGACCCCCGTGGATACCAGCAGGCCGTCCACGTCGCTCAACTCCAACCCGGCGTCTGCTACCGCCCGCCGGACTGCATCGGCGGCGAACCAGGACGCTGACTTGCCGAACACCTTGCCCATTTCGGTGATCCCCAGTCCGCTGATGGCAGCTGCACGGCCTCCGGCGGGCACAGTCACGCGGCCACCCGGTCGGGCCGCAGACCCAGCCGTCGTAGCTCTGGTAGCACTTGGGATTCGAACAGCTGAAGGCTTCTCCACGACACCGCCGGATCAAGTCCGCCCATCAGCGGCTGGAACACAAGCTCGCTGTCGGGGCCGAGTGATTGGGCAAGCTGCACGCACTCCGCTGGGGTAAGCACCGCGAACTGCGAGCTCGCCATAAGGTCGTCCACCGAGCCCACCGGCTTGTAGGGCGTCGCGCCGACCCCGCGTTCGAGCGCCCATTTGCTGTTCGAGTTACTGGTGTAGATCACGTTCGGAGCCACGACGTTCCAGTCTCGGCCGGGATCGTCGCTGACGAAGAGAAAAAGGGGACCTTTTCGTAACGGCCTCGGCGGAACAGCAAGCCCGAGGCGTCGGCGCTCGGATTCGTAGACGTCTGTGAGAGCAGGGATGGCCGGAAAGTAATTGTCCCCGAACCGGGCGGCACGTCGGGCCGATGCCTCCGTGGAACCACCGATGAACAAAGGGGGACGGGGCTGGCGAAAAGGAGTGGGACGCACCATCACGGTTGTGCCGCGGTAGTCGAAGGGTTCACCCGTCCAGGCCTGCTCGAGGACCTTGAACACCTCTTCGAGCAGGGACACTCGTCTGGCTTTCGCTACCCCGAACATCGCATACTCATGCGGGCGGTATCCGATTCCTAGGGTCACGGCGAGGCGGCCTCGCGAGATGATGTCAAGCGTCGCGAGATCCTCGGCGAGCCTGAGCGGGTTGTGAAGCACAGCTATCAGTGCCGACAGATGTATCTGCATCCGAGCTGTCACAGCCGCTATCGACGCAGCTTGGATCATTGGTGAAGCGCAGTAGCCATCGTCGGCTCCGTGGTGCTCAGCGAGATAGACAGACTCGAAGCCGAGACGGTCCGCCCAGGCGCACTGCTCGATGGCGGTCTCGTAGAGGTCGGCGACCGGCGCCCCGATCGCAGGTGCGCGCATGTCGTAGCGAAGTGCAAGCTGCATCGGGATCAGTCCGAGGAGGGTAATGGTCGGGCGGTTACGACGCTCATCGCTTCCCCATGGCAGTGGAGACGCCCGGGGCCTTTCTTGACGCACATGACTTCCGTTCCACACGTCGCGCAGACATACCGCTTGCCTACCTGATTGGTGGAATCAGCGGGAAGGTCGGGCATAAGGTCTTCACCTCCAGGTTCACGGCCGATCTGTCGATCGGCCGCACTGTCACTCATCCGATGGCGAGCTGCGTCGCCGGCCGCCCTCCAACATGATTGAGGGCTCTCCTCGGGCGTAAGGAGATCCACCAGGTGCGTGGGTCAAGCCGCCGTCAACGACCAAAGCCGTCCCGGTCACGAACGCCGCGTCATCGCTGGCCAAATACACGGCCGCTGCCGCGACATCCTGTGGGAGGCCCGGCCTATCCATTAGCGCCGACTGCTGCATCGCCTTGGACGCACCCTCGAGATCGAGAGGGTCGCCTACCACAAGGTCGGCCGTCATGGCAGATACCACCGCCCCAGGGACGATCGCATTCACACGAATCCCTCGAGGTCGTAGCTCCGCCGCCACCGAGTAGGTCAGGCCGATCACGCCCGCCTTCGCCGCACTGTAAGCGTGAGCCCCGAGCCCACCTACAAGTCCCGCAGGGCTCGACGTGGACAGGATCACCCCAGATCCGGCTGGCTCCATCGCCCGAGCCGCGTGCTTCATGCCGAGGAATGTTCCGCGTAGGATTACTGCGATGGTCAAATCGACGTCGGCCATCTCGGACTTGGCGACCGGACCGGTCGCCCCGATGATCCCAGCGTTGTTGAACATGACGTCGAGCCGCCCGAAACGAGCTAATGCCAGGTCGACCGTTGCCGCTATGTCGTCTTCGTTGGCGACGTCGCAGCGGACGTAGACAGCGGCTGACCCCAACCGCTCGGCGACTTGAGCCCCTGGCCCTTCCTGGACGTCGGCGATCACGACCCGGCAGCCCTCCCGAACGAAACGTCCCGCCGTCTCGGCTCCGATACCGCTACCGGAGCCGGTGATCACTGCCACCCTACCTTGAAGGCGCTCGCAGCTCATCAGAGCGCCCGCTCCGCCCAAAGACCGTCGGCCGCCCAGACCTGTCTGAGGTCGCCGGCCGACCTCAAATCCACACTCTTGGTTCGGAATACTGCCGTGGGCTGGGAAAAGTCGACGATGTCGTGGTACTCACCCCAGCCAAGAACCGATGAACCAGCGCCGGCCGCGGTGTAGAGGAACGTCGAGCTCACAGCGAGGCAGTCCCCAGCCAGCTCGCCGGCCACGACGCCGACAATGAAATGGGTCTTTCTCGATGGGTCGGCTGTCCAAGCCTCCCGGAAGAACGAACTAACACTGTCCCGTCCAACCCAGGTCCGCCCGCCCGCCTCGACGCAACCGTCGTCGCGGAACATAGCGGAAACTGCTTCCAAGTCACACCTGTCGCAGGCGCTACCGTAGCGGGCGAGAAGGAAACGGGCAGCATCGACCGCCTCGAGTTGGCGGATCCTTCTTGTCAGCAAGTCGACTTGTCTGGTTACGGCTTCGGGCACGTGGCCATCAGCTCCTCGCGGCCGCCGGCGGAGTGAAGATTTCCTCCACCGGCAGACCGCAGCAGGTCAACTCGGACTCCTGCGACCTGACGACGATAGCCTCTGAACCACAGGACCGGCACCGTACCCGGGTGCCATTGGTGACCGTCATCAGCGTCTCCTCCCTGTCGCCTGTTCAGCGCGCGACGATCTCGAATGTCGTCAGGTTGTGTGTGTCGAATTTCGTTGGCGCCAGCCTCACCCGGTCGCCGATAGTCGGCTCATCGCTTCGGGGTCCGACCAGGACAGTGACGAGTCGAACTCCTAGGGCCGCGTCGAGCTCGACTAGTGCCACCGTGTAGGGCGGGTCACCTCCGGATGGAAGAAACGCTCGCTCTACCCGGGTGAACGTGAAGATGGATCCTTCACCGGGGACGGTTCTCCATACTAGGTCGGTTTCTGGATGACACGCTGCACCTGCGAGGGGGTACCACTGCCAGCGGCCACACACACCGCAGTAAGGCAGCGCAACCAGACCGTCGGCGGCGGCCTGCCAGAACGGGTCTGTCAGCGGATGCCGGTCGGGAGGGAACTCGGGCACCCCGCCCATATCAGCTATCCCTCGTGAGGATGGCTGTTGCGTGGTCGTTACCACCGAGCGCGGCTACGAGCGCAACTTCGGCCCCGGCGATCTGGGCCTCTCCGCGTTCGCCGCGCAGCTGACGAGCAGCCTCGACGATATGGTTCATCCCGGGCATGTACGCGTATGACAAATGTCCCCCGTTCGTGTTGACTGGGAACTCACCGCCGGGAGCGATCCTGCCATCGGCAGCGAACGCGAAACCCTGCCCTTTCGGGCAGAATCCCAAATCCTCCATTTGGAGGACCATTGTGATGCTGAAGCAGTCGTAGATCTGGGCAACGTCGACATCTCCAGGGCCCAGACCTGCGGCGCCAAATGCCCGTGGCCCTGACAGAGCCGAACCCAACGACAGGACATCCCGTTTTTGGGAGAAGATCGAGGTAAGGGTCACGTCGAGTGATGCGGTGCCGATCCCGGCCACAACCGCCGGCGGGTGACGTAGCGCCCGGGCACGCTCGAGCGAGGTGACGATGACCGCCACCGCACCGTCGCTGATCAGACAACAGTCCAGAACACGCAGAGGCGTGGCAACCATCGGGCTGCGAAAGTAGTCGTCAGTACCGATCGGCTCGGATTTCTGGGCTCCCGGCGTGATCGACGCCCATGCCCGCGCTGCAACAGCCACCGGCGCAAAGTCGTCGGGTTTCACATGATAGTGGTGGCAATAGCGTTGCGCCCAGGCGGCGAAGTAGACCGGCTGACCGTACCAGCCGAACGGCATCTCCAATGAAGCCTTCACTGGATCCTGGGCGTGGAAAGAGTAAGGGCCGCCTGCTTTTGATCCTTGGTATCCGTAGTAGACGAGGACGTAGTTCGCAAGGCCCGCCTCGACGGCGAGGCCGGCCATCTCGAGGGCTCCAACCGATGCGGCTCCGGGCGTTAGTCCGGAGCCGGCGGTGAAAGATCTGCAGGAACCTAGAGCACCAGCCACGTCGTCGGCCGGCGGCCCGCCGTAAACCGGTACGAAGCCATCGATGTCTCGCGCTTCGAGGCCGGCGTCCGCGACAGCCCGGCGAGCGGCTTCCAGCACCAGGCGATCCATGGGCTGAGCGAGCCTACGGGCGAACGCGGTCTCGCCAAGGCCGACTATGGCGACGCGCTTGTGATGCTTTGGCATGGCTCTCCGCTCAGGTGACCTGGAGACAATGCTATTCATTCATCTAGATTTCGTCAAGCCCAAGAGTGCTCTTCGACGAGCATCTCGGATGGCCGGTGCACCGGCGCGCTGGTGTACGCAATCGACAAATACGCATACTGACAGAGACATAGGGAGGCACAAGTGCCGGAAATACTCGGAGGAAAAGTAGCAGTCGTGACCGGAGGCACCCGGGGCATCGGTCGGGCGATCGCCGAGGCGTTGCACTCTCAGGGAGCATCGGTTGCTCTATGCGGGCGCAGCGAAGAGAGTGGAAGACTCGCTCTGGAGGAGATGGGTAGTGATCGTCTCTTCTTCAAAAGCGCCGATGCCAGGGTCCAAAATGAGGTGGAGTCCTTCGTTGATGATTCTGTAGCTGCACTCGGACCGGTCGACATCCTTGTCAACAATGCGGGCGGTTCCGGCGGTTTCGCGCTAGCCGGGGAACTGAGCGATCACGCCTGGCAAGAGGCAGGTGACTGGATCCTCAACTCGACCTTCTGGGCAACGAGGCGGGTACTACCGTCCATGCGAGAGCGGGGATGGGGACGGATTATCGCTGTTTCCTCAGTAGAATCAAAATTCCTGAAAACACCGACGGCGAGCCACTATGCCACCTTTAAGGCGGCCGTCAACGCCTTCACCCGGGCAGTTGCAGTCGAGTACGGCAAGTTCGGCATCACCAGCAACTCGATTTGCCCGGGAGCGATCGAGACCGATCTTATGAGAACAGCCGGCTTGGAGAGTGCCGAAGCTTCAGGACTGACCTACGAACAGTTCATCGACCATTACTCCAGCCAGACGCTCACTGGCAGGATCAACACTGTGGAGGAAGTCGCCGCTGTCGCTTTGCTCCTCGTCTCCCCCGCTGGGGCGGGGATCACCGGTACTGCCATCAACGTCGATGGGGGCACATCCCCGTTCTGACTCTCGGTGATGAAGCACTGCCCTTCCCCACCATTTCCGGCGGGGAAGGGCAGCGTTCAGCAATGCCTTCTAGTTACTGGTCGGCTCAGCCGTTGGAGACTCCCCAGAGGGCCTCGTACTGCGCCTGGTAGTTGTTGACGACAGGGAAGATCGAAGCACTCGTGTTCGGGGCGTTCTGCGGGGTCAGGATCCATAGAGGCGGCGCAACCGCCGGCGTGATCGGGTCACCGACGGCGTGCTGGATGGCTGCCGTGACCATTGCCCACATCACCTCGCCGTAAGGAAACGCTACGTCCACCGCCTGCTGGCCGGAGTGGAGATACTGGATGTTCGTCGGCGTCGCGCCTTGTCCTACGATTTTAATGTTTGCGAGCCCGGCCGCTTTGAGAGCCGCTGGAAGGCCTATCGTCACGCCGTCCGTGGAAGCTACCACGTACCTGACGGTTGGATGGGCCCGCAGGTACGACACGATGGTCGTGTTCGCCGTGCTGAGGTTGGCCAGCGCTATGTCCAGCACGTTCGCTTGCGCCGACGGGCACGCCGAGGTCAGTTCGCTCTGGAACGCCTTGACGCCGTCAGCAAGGATTGCGAAGTCCGGGATGTTGATTACCACCGAGTCGGCGTTCTGGCACTTCGAGTCGGCAGCAACCCACGCTCCTTGCGCCTGGCCGACGGGGGCGCTCTGCTGCGGGCTGTCGATGTTGTAGTCGACACCGTTACCAGTCGGATCGGTCACACAGCACGCTATTACGGCGGTGTTGTTGGCCTTCAACGCAGCGATCTCGGACTGGAAGTCCGACTGAGGGATGGCGGTGTAGAGAACGGCCACCGGCTTCGCACGAACTACCTGGTCGAACGCCGCTTTGTTTCCTTGCGGAGTACCGTCATTCGGGACGATCACCGTGTTCCATCCAATGACATCGGTCGCCTGCTTCACCAGCTGGCCTTCCTGCTGACACTCAGGGTTCGGACCGCAAGGGACGAAATAGATGGTTTTGCCCTTCGGGATCGCCTTGGTGATCTTCGCCGTATCGGTGATCTGAGTGGGCTGAGAGCTGTACTTGGCAACGATGCTCTCAGCCTGCGCAAGGCCCGACGATGTTGAGCCGGCGGCGGTCGTGGCGCTGGTGCCAGCGGCGTTGCTGGCTGCGGTGGTAGCGGAAGTGGTAGCTGAGCTCGTAGCTGTCTTGGAACTACTGCACGCAGCCAGAGACGCCGCTACCAGCAAAGTCCCGAACAAGAGAGACAGCGACCGGCCAACGCGCGTTGTACGCGTCCGTGAAAACCTGCGAAATATCAAGTAAAACCCCCCTCTTTCTGGCAGCCGCTCCGGTCACTCCGAAGCGGCCGTAACTGTTGATAACTAATCTTATCATACGTATGAATTTCGTCAAATTTCGGTCACCCGCTTTTAGACTCAGCGGATGCCGGGTCTCCCTTTCTGCCGATCAGCGCCCGGATGATCCCGGCTCCCCCCCGCCAGATGGCGCTCCCGGCCAGGAGGTTGCGGTGCTGAAGGCTCGATGCGGCCAAAGCGGCAAGAAGGACAACGCCAGTGAACATCTGCGGCGCCCAAAGCGGGGCGCTAACGAGGCCCAGCCCGACCGTTCCCGTACCGAGCATGAGCACAGCCACAACCGTGCCCCAAGCATTCATACGGTCCCGCTTGAACTGTGTGGCGCCAACGAAACTTGCGGCGAACGCCGGGAGAAGGTACGAGGTGCCAGCCGACGGTGAGCCGGAACTCAACGAGGAGGCGAGCATGGCGCCGGCGAAACCGGCGATCGCCGACGAGGTGATCAGGGAGAGGAAGCGCAGCCGGTCGACTCGAACCGACGCCAGCTTGGCCGCCTCCGGATTGAACCCGCTGGCGTAGAGTCGTCGGCCGGTCGACGAGTACTGCATGAACAACCACAGGACTACCGCCAAAGCAACAGCCCAGTAGACAACTACCACCAAGCCCCCTACCACATGCTGACTCACCGAGGTAAAGGCGCCGGCCAACTTCAAACTGTTGATCGGGTTGTCGTGTGTGACGTAGCTGATGAAAGCCTGCACAAGGGATCCGGTGCCAAGTGTTCCGATGAACGAATCGACCTTCAGTACCACTACGACAACGCCGTTGATGACGCCGACGATCATCGCTACCAAGATGCCGATCACGATCGCGAGCGGTACCGAAGTGTGGTTGGTCACCACGAAATGAGCAGCGGTCACCCCGGACAACGACATTGTATAGGCGAACGAAAGGTCGAATACACCCGCCGAGAGCGGAACCAGCAGTGCGAGCGCAGCAAGGGCGGTGATGGCATTTCCGTCCAACACCTGCTTGACGGTTGCCATGTTCGGGAAGGTCGAAGGTGCCCAAAGCGAGAAAATGATGATCTCCGCAATCAGCACGTAGACGGCGCCTATGTTCGACATCTTGAGGCGGGTAGTCCAGCGGTTGCGCTGTCCGACCACCTGGTCGGCGGAGCCTGTCTTGCGCGGCGCTTCAGACCTTAGGTCATTCTTTCCGGTTTTGGAATGAATAGCCGTCATACCTGCTCCATCTCCGTTTCCTCCATTGCTTGCAGGAGGGCCTGCTCTGAGATATCCGCGCCGCGCAGTTCCCTCACAATGTTGCCGTTGCACATCACTATCACCCGAGTGCACAAGGCGAGCAGGTCCCCCGTATCCGACGACGACAGCACCACAGACAAACCGGCCCGAGCGCGCGCTGCGATGAACTCGTAGATAGCCTGGCGGGTCCCGACGTCGACTCCGGCGGTTGGTTCGCATAGCACGATCACGCGTGGATCGCGAGCCAAGCATCTGGCCATCATCACCTTCTGTTGGTTACCACCGCTCAGCGTCGTGATTGGAGCGTCGGGCCCAGACGACTTGACCTCGATCGTGTCGATCCACTTGCCGACCAGCTCGGCCTCCGAGCTCCTGCGCACCCACCCCTTGCGCGAGATGCGGTTCAGCACCGAAACGGAGATGTTCTCGCCAACAGTAAACGAACTGATCACCGCTTCCCGATTGCGGTCGGCAGGCACGATCGGGATATCGAAGCTCGCCGACTTCCTGATCGGCACTGCGGGCCCGGGCCCCAACACGATCTCGCCGGTTGCGCCCCTTAGAGCGCCGACCAGAGCGTACGGCAACTCGTTGCGCCCAGATCCGGGAAGCCCGGCGATGCCGAGAACCTCCCCTTCATGTAGCTCTACGTCCACGCCGTTCAGGAACTTTCCTGTCACCTTGCGGGCGCTGAGCACCACCGGCGCTTGGCGCTTGTCCTCCAGCGCAGCCCGATACCCAGCGTCCACATCCTCCCCGACCATGAGCTCGGCCAGAGCTTGCGTGTCGAGTCCTTGCACCGGCCGACTTGCTACAGCCCGCCCGCCTCGAAGCACCGTCACCCTGTCGCAGATCCGGAAAACCTCATCGAGGCGGTGGGACACATAGAGAATGCTCGTACCACGGTCTCTCACTCCCTTCACGATCTCGAGCAGGCGGTCGACATCTCCGGGGGGCAGCACCGCAGTGGGCTCATCGAGCACAAGCGCTCCCCTCCCTCCCTCCCATCCGGCAAGGGCCGCTGCGATGGCAACGACAGTCCGCTGGACCGGTGTGGCCGACCCGAGAGGCTGGTCCACATCGAGATCGAGGTCGAATGGCTCTAGAAGCTCCCGGGTCCGGCGAGCCTGCTCTGCCCACCTCACCCGCCTCATCGCATCCGTGACAAACCCGCCCAGCAGCGCCAAGTTCTCCGTCGCGGTGAACTCGAGAATGAGACCGAGATCCTGGTGAACGAAGCGGAGACCGCCGTGACGGTCCCGTCCGATCCCGGAGAGCTGGAATTCCTGGTCCCCGACAAATGCTCGGGCACCCGGATCGGCTCGGTAGTACCCAGCCAGGATCTTGATGAGGGTCGACTTGCCCGAGCCGTTCTGGCCAACGAGAGCGTGAATCTCCCCTTCGGCGATCGTCAGATCCACACCTTCGAGAGCCTTGGTGCCGGGAAACGTCTTCGACAGATTGACGACGCGCAGGATATTTGCAACCGGCGCCGACGGGTCCTGAACGGCTGATGTTTCAATGCGCTCCATGCAAATCCCCCCTGCTCGCCTTCGGCCCAGTGTCAAAGTAGCCACTCACAAGAGGCCAGAATCTGCGGTCCATGCTAACCATTCGCAGCTATCTAGGTCAAGGTCGCCCGCTAATGCATCTGAGGCGGGGGATTCGGATCATTCCCAGTCGATCACCCGGTCAAAAAATCCAGGGGAGTGGTTCGAAGCGGTCTCGATGATGACTTCCATGTGTTCGTACGCAAGACGGCGGGCGCTCGCCGCATGGCCCGCGCTGATCGCCTCTGCGATCCGGTGGTGATCCGCGAGGAATCGCGGCTGAGCCGATTTGAGGTCCACTGCGCTCAAAACCTGACGTCGGAAGATGGAGCCAATGGCGCTCGCGAGCGTCTTCAGGACACCGTTGCGACTCAGCAGATACACCCCATCGTGGAACTCAGGGGCAGTCCGCCAGATCCGGGCGGAGTCGCCGCCGGCAACGTCGGCCGCGGCCAGACAGGGTCCGAGGACCTCCATCACCTCCACGGGTTCGGCCCGCTCAGCAGCCAGTTCCGCAAGCCACGGGTCAAGGACCAACATGGCCTCAGCGAGGACGCCCCGTGTGTCGCCATCGAGGCGGAAATACAGTGCCGCGGTACGTCCAAGGTTCGCCGCATTGACGACGCCGACGACCGGTCCGCCACCAGGCCCAGGCTTCAGGCTCACCAATCCTTGCATCTCCAAGATCCGCAAAGCCTCCCGCAGCGATGCGCGTCCAACCTGATAACGCTCCAGCATGGCCGATTCGGGCGGCATGAGATCCCCAGGACGCAGACCGCGATTGAGGATCTCCTCTACGATCTCCCTCGCCAATAGCTCCGCTCGTTTGACAGGCCGCAAACCTGGTGCCGATGAGCGAGCCGACCAGCGGGCGGGATCAGGTTCGGATCCATCATCCCCCACTGACTGAGACACGATTATCCCCCTCGTCGACAGTTTCGACAGAAGCCCCTTGTCGGGCATCCGGTCGGACCGGGCCTGACCCGAGTCGATCCATAGTTACCACGTCGGCGCGAATAGGTCGAATGATCCGACGTGATAATCGCCGAACTGCCGTCAGCCGTCGCTTAGCGGGCGGCATCGTCACCGAGGTCATCACGGTGGCGGCTAGACGAAAGCACCGAGAAGAGGGGGAGCGCCGGCTCCGATAGCCTTGCGGACGTCGATGACGCGAATCCCGGCCCGCCCTGACGCGAACCGGCGACCCGCACTGGTCCCTGGCGGACGGTCCGTGACGGGACCGTGGTGGGAGTAACCAACCCGAAGTCCCCCACCGTCTTCGCTGTGGTGTTTCCCCACTTCGTCGAAGAGGAAAACCTCTGGACGCTCGGGCCTATGATTCTGTAAGCTAGCTTACAACTCTATACTTGTACAACATGCTACCTGTGAAACTTAGGCGAGGAGCACCCTGACCAGATGACTGTGAGCTTGAATGCGAAGCCCGCAGCGCCCGACGTCGTGCTGCGGGCGCTTGCTGACCCGCATCGCCGCCAGATCCTGCGTCTGGTGCAGCACACCGAGTTGCCGGCAGGCCGGATAGCCGCCTGCTTCCGGCTGACTCAGCAGGCCGTCAGTCAGCACCTCGGGGTGCTGAAGGAGGCCGGCCTTCTCACCGAACGCCGCGAAGGTGCCCGTCGGCTGTACGCGCTTCGAGGGGAGGCGCTGGAGCCGGTACGAGACCTACTCGCCGAGTTCTGGCCCGACGCGCTTCGCCGCCTCAAACAAGCTGTGGAGTCCGCTCAACCTGACCAGATCAAGGAGGAATCATGAGCGCCGAAATTCGCGACGGAATCGTCGTCGCCACGGAACGCGTCCATGCGTCGCCGACTGTCGTTTTTTCCTACTTCACCGATCCGAGCCTGCTCATGACTTGGATCGCGGAGCGGGCCGAGGTCGAACCACGACCGGGAGGCCGTTTCTATCTCGCAATGGGAACTGTCAGCCTTCAAGGCACATACCTTGTAGTCGACCCGCCCCACCGGGTGGTGTTCACTTGGGGCGTGGCCGGCGACCGGACGTTGCCGGCTGGAAGCTCGACCGTCGAAGTGGTCCTCACCCCCGAGGGCGAGGAAACCATCGTAGTGCTCACCCACCGGGGACTGCGAGGCTCACAGCTTGACAAGCACTGCACCGGCTGGGCCGATCAACTCGCACGACTACAGAGGTCAGCAAAGGAGGACGCTAGCTGTTCCGGAACGCCTGCTTCAGCACCAGATGTTACCGTCCATGTTCGGATCTCGAAACCGGCTGACGAGGTGTGGCGCATCGTCGGCGACTTTGGTGACCTCAAGTGGTTAGCGGGCGCAACGCCGGTTCTTTTGGACGGCGATCTGCGCACGTTCGAGTTGGGAGGTCACGAGGTTCGGCACCGTTTGCTGCGACACGACCAGGATGCTCGCTCCTATACCTACGTGCTCGCGGGCGACGCCGACACGCAAACCGGCGCCGTCTCCGCGGCAACTTCGGCGACGATCTCGGTAGACGCCGACGGTCCGTGCGCCGCAACGGTCACCTGGAGCTCCAACACCGACAAACGCCGACTCTCCTCAGAGACTCTCAGTAGCTTCTTCTCCCGCATCCTCCATCAGCTCAAAGACGACATCGAAAGGAGATGACGCCTGAGCCGAGGATGATCCCGCAATCGAAGCACGGTGGCGTCGCCGCGACGTAGCCGAGACCGCTGCGAGACAATCCGCTTCGAGAGGGAGGACTGCGACGGTGCCACGCGGTCGTACACGGGGCGTACGATGAGGAGATCGAGCTGAGCGAAGCCGAATACGCTTGAGGAAGCGCAGCAGCTGCCGGTAGGGCCCCTTTGCGCCCCGCCAGCGCCGCCCCCAACCCGGAAGGACATCATGAAAGTCGGACTGTCGCATCTGATTGACGACGCAATGGCCGATCTCGTCGAGGAGAGCCGAAGGTTCAACGCCTCCGCACTGCCAGCTGGGGGCAACCAGCCCAAGCCTGACCTATCTACTCCCGAAGGTCTGAGAGCGGCTCGGAGCCAGTTGAGCCACAGGCCGCCCGAACCACGGGCCGTCGAGCGCATCGCCGGCGCCGGCCGACGAGAGGTCCCTGTGAGGGTGATCACGCCTAGCGAGGGCCAGGCCCGGGCTGTCTACCTCCAGATCCACGGCGGAGGCTTCTACATGGACTCGGCAGCACGAAGCGACACCCGCAACGCCCTTTTGGTCGACGCCCTCGGGGTGGCAGCGGTGAGCGTCGACTACCGCCTCGCGCCCGAGCACCCGTGGCCGGCTGCTCCCGACGACTGCGAGACGGCCGCTCTCTGGCTCGTCGAGCAGGCAGAAACATTGTTCGGTACCGCTCGTCTCATGATCGGTGGAGCGTCGGCAGGCGCGAACCTCGCCATGACGACGCTCCTCCGCCTGCGTGACCGAGGCCACCTACACCCGTTCGTCGGTGCCGTCCTGCAGTTCGGCGCCTTCGACCTGAGCGGGCATTCCCCGGGCGGGCGCGCCTATGCCGACGAGTGGTTCATCAAGGCATATGCGGGGCACGTGGCCGACCGTACCAAACCCGATATTTCTCCGCTCTACGGGAAGCTCACTGGCCTCCCGCCGACCCTTCTCGTCGTGGGCACGCTCGACATCCTGCTCGAGGACAGCCTCGCCATGGCCGTCCGCCTGTCGGCCGCGGGTAACGACGTGGAAGTCCGGGTGTATCCCGAGTCGCCGCATGCTTTCACCTCTTTTCCGACGGCGATGGCCGCGGCCGCCTTGAGCGGGATCGACTCATGGCTGTCCGGCCTCCTTAGCCTTAGCGAGCGGTAGCTAGCTAAGGAGGCCAGCAATCAAGTTCACGTCAGCGAAAGGCCGGAAAGCAGTGCTCGATTTCTTAAGCGGTGGGAGTGGTAAGGGGCGACGGTTACGGCGATCGCCGCTGCACCGTTTCGCCTTCGTCATGTCGCCGCCGAAAGCACCGATTTAAATCAGCAGGGACTGGATCAGCCGCTCCTCGTGCACAACCAGTCGGTGCTTGTCGAATACGTCCTGCATGTCGCTGCTCCACGGCGTCGGAGGGGACCGGCGAGTGTCGGTCGGCAACGTCGCTCCGTTCGACTCGGCCTCAGCAAGTGCGTCGAGGTAGGCCTCGCTGTCCATCCTCCACGGCACCAACCCGAGCCGGTGCATGCGAGCGCAGATCTGCAGGCCGCTGGCGTCGAAATCACCGTGGTAACGCAAATTCGCCCCACCGCTCAAAAGCTGGTCGACGAGGAGGAGCGCCGCCGACGACGGGTTCCCGTTGAGGGCGATCACCGGATACGAGGTCCTGCGATCGCAGGCAGCCTCGACCATCCTCGGGTTCTCGGTGACAAGGACGTCGCACCCCGATTCGACCTGGAGAGGGTGCCGCCGGAGAGCGAGCAAAGAAAGGTGGAGGGGAACACCGAGATCGTTTGCTTCCTCCATAAGGTGCGCCAGATCGCCTGAAGTCACATGCGTCAACCCCCATGTGAGGGCCGGGGCAGAGACCCGGTCGAGATTGACCTGTGCGTGCCGAGAACTCATCCGTCCAGGTCAAGCGACCATCCGATACTCGTGGATGAGCCCGCCCAGACGATCCGATCTTCGTAGTCTTGCGAGGTCGGGGTCGCCGATAGGCGTCGGAGTCGTATCAAGAGTGAACGGTGCATGTTGGCCGAGGGAGCGGTGGGGACGATGGGAGTTGTAATGCTCGACGTAGTCAGCGAGCACGGCCTCCAGATGGCGGCGACCGAGGATGAGCGTATGGTCGAGGCATTCACGCCGCAAGGTGCCGATCACGCGTTCGCAGATGGCGTTGGCCCGGGGTGCCTGGATCGGGGTCTTCACGACCTTGACGCCGTCTGCAGTGAACACCGTGTCGAAGGAGGTGGTGAACTTGGTATCACGATCCCGGATGAGGAACTTGACCTCTTTGGCTTCGTCAGCGAGCGTCATCGAGAGGTTACGGGCCTGTTGGGTAACCCAGCCGGTTGCCGGGTTGGCGGTCACGCCTGCCATCCGCACGAGACGCGTGCCGTGGTGTCGACATGGAAGAAGTCACACGCGATTAGGCCCTTCGCCTGGGAAGAGAGGAACTCGGACCAGGTCGGTCCCGATCTGCGAGGAGAGGGTTCAATGTGGTGACGCTTCAGAGTGGCCCAGACACTCGATGGAGCGATCACTATGCCCATGGTTGCGAGTTCACCCTGGATACGACGGTAGCCCCAAGTCGGGTTTTCCTTCGCCAACCGGAGCACGAGGGCGGTGGTGCCCTTCGAGATCGCTGGTCGACCTGGTCGGCCGTGCGGGTACGTCCAGTGCTTGGCGACTAAGTCTCTGTGCCAACGCAGCAGAGTTTCCGGCTGAACGAAGAAGTGCCTGAGTCGTCGGCGCGATTGCAGTTGTGCGAGTGCCGCCAGAACTGCCCGATCTGCTGGTTCCAACATTGGTCGCTGTCTCTGTCGTCGGAGGACTGCCACCTCGTGGCGCAGCATGACGACCTCAACTGCGAGGTCGGTATCAGCTCGACCAATGAATCGGATCAACTGGAGGACGCGGCGGAACGCCCGGTAAGAGAAGGAGAGGGTCACGGCCGGATCCTCGCCGCCCGGGAGTCCAGCCGTCAAAGTGCAGTTCATGGGCCGTGGATGGCATTTACGGCACCCACAGGTTCACGAGCATTGTGCGACCGTCGGGTTTCAGACCCGACGAAACCGCTGGTCACGGCGTCTGCCCTATGCAGCCGCCTGGGCGCTGCACTACTCAGATCTGCGGCTGCGCCGGCCGGTGTCCCGAGAAACGCGCCTCTTCGAGATCCCGGGTCGCC
>JAKBBS010000318.1 GCA_021808425.1 Actinomycetes bacterium | reverse complement strand
CGTGTTGCATGTCGCCCCGGCTTTGGGGCGAGAAGCCGATACCGGGGCCGTTGCGGTTCGACCAGACGTCCGGGTCGCGCAGCACGTCGACGATGTCCTTGTGGCGCGACAGGCTGAACACCGCGAGGTTCTCCTCGTGGTGGACGGGGCACGAGGCGCGTAGGTCGCTGTAGGAGGGGAAGGGATCGGCTAGGACGTCAGGTTCGAGCGGGCTGTAGGTCACGTTCGCTGGCTCTCCGATCCGGGCGTAGCTACAAGCGTTATTGGCATGTCGGTCGGCTCGAGGCCGAGCGTTATGAGCATCTTCGCAAACCCCATGAACATCGCGAGTGCTACCGCCAGCTCGATGCGCTCGTCTGCGTCGAGCGCCGCTGCACTCTCGCCCGACTCGGTACCGTTCGACTCGGCACCGGTCCAGGTAGGCCTGGGAGTCCCCGGGAGCGCCAGAAAGCGGTCGGCGAATGCGACCGCCGCCTTGTGGCGTTCACTCAAGCCCGACTCGCCGTATCCTTCGTCGACCATCGCCGCCGTCGACTCGCTCAGACCCTGCTCGCGCGCGACGGAGAACCGAACCTGCTTGCAGTACCCGCAGCCTGTGACTCGGGCGTTTCGCAGTCTTGCCACCTCCTTGGTGGCGTGATCGAGGCGGCCCTCCATCCAAAGGGTTCCGTACAGGTCCCAGAATCCCTCGAAAAGGTCCGGCTGCATGGCGAACGCCTCCCGCAGAGTGCTGGCAGCGATGCGAGGGACTGTTGACATGTCAACCTCCTGCCATGAGAATCTCGAACCGGCAAAACCCGTCGTACAAGGCCAGCGCCGTGGTGAACGCAACCATCCCCGCGTCGCCGAGGCGCTCGGTGACCCGGGCAGCGTCGGCGTCGGTTATGGCGGCATGGTCGATGACGAACAGCTCGCAGAAATCCAGGCACGCCCGCTCTGTTTCGCCGAGGTCGTCCCTGGCCGGCAGCGCTGCGGCATGGATAGGGCAGCCGAGAAGCGTACCTACCCTTTTTCGACAAAGGTCCAGTATTGCAGGGTCTATACGTCCGTCCTCGACGAGCCCGAGCAGCCGCCGGAGCCGCTCCAACAGCTCTGGGCGCTCCTGCAGCGCCTCTTCGGCGACGCCGATCGAGGTCATGGCGCCGCTGTGAAGGTGAGCCACAGCTCCTTCATCCCGTGCAGCACGTAACTACTCTCGAGCTCGAAGCGGTTCCGTTTCGAAAGCCCGATGTCGCGGAGTTCCTCGAGAATCACCCGCAGACCGACGCGCGCCTCGGTGCGAGCAAGGGCCGCTCCTAAGCAGAAGTGTTCACCGAAACCGAACGCGAAGTGCGGCTGGCTGGAGGAGCGACCGATATCGAGCGCTTCTGGCTGCTCGAAGACCGCCTCGTCGTGGTTAGCCGATGCGTACGCCAGCCACAGCGACGCACCCTGCGGTACCGCAACTCCCCCGACGGTGACGTCTTCGACCGCTTGGCGGTACAGCCCCTGGACGGGCGGCTCCAGGCGGAGCATTTCCTCGACGAACCCGTCGATCTCGTCCGGGTTCGCACGCAGGCGGTCGGCGAGCTCGCCATCCTCGGCGAGGCGCTTCGTCGCGAACGTGAGAAGCTTCGTGGTCGTCTCGTTGCCTGCGACGAGGAACTGGTTGAGCATCCCCAACAGTTCGGGCAGCTCCAGCATGTCACCGTCGTCGAGGCGGGCATTTGCTAGTTCAGAGAGGAGGTCGTCGGTGGGCGCAGAGCGGCGCTCGTCGACCATGGCGTTGAAGTACTCGTAGAACTCGGCCTGCGATACGAGCATGCTCTTCAGTTCGTCGGGTCCGAGGTGATGGTTTCCGATGGCCACCGTGAAGTCGTCCGACCAGCGTTTGAAATTGGCCATGTCCTCTCGTGGGACACCGAGCCGGTCGGCGATCACTGCAAGCGGCAGCGGAACGGCGAACCGGCTGACGAGCTCCACTTCGCCGTCACCCGAAAACTCGGCGACCAAGCTTTGCGCCAACTCCGTGATCATCGGCTCGTACTCGCGCACGCGCCGTTGAGTGAACGCACGGTTTACGAGGTTGCGTTGGCGCCGGTGCAGTGGAGGGTCCGCGCTGAGCAGCACGGGGGTTCGCCCCCTTCGCACCCGAGAGAGGATCATGTCCAGTTCCCCGTCGCCGCTCGTTGCAAGTTGCGCTATGCCCTCTGCCATCTGGCGTGCGAGGACGGGACCTGTCGCCAGCGCCGACGAGAAAATTTCCGGGTGACGCAGCACGTGTGCGACATCCTCGTAGCGGGTCACGACGAACGATTCGATCGCGTCCACCCAAGCGACTGGGGCATCGCTTCGAAGCTTCTCGAATATCGGGTACGGACACGCCAGGGCGTCTGGGTCGAGCCCGAAGAGCCGCTGCGCTTCAGCGTCGCAGCTCACGGTCGTCTCCTGCACACACTCTTCCCCGAACTTCCCTCCGAGCGGGCCATCGTTGGTTCGCCCACCGACAGTGCAGTCGCGCTCATCCTCTCAACCCTCGTCCCTCGTTGCGGCCCTCGCCGCTGCGCCCGCCGTGCGGTAGTCCGAGAACGGGGCATCGCGCTCGTCCAGCGATTCGCGTAGCGGTCGGTCACGCAACGCTGACATGTAGCGCCGCGACGACGCCTGATGAAAGCCGAGGGCTTGGATGTCGGCCGTAGCACGCAGTCCGGCCCTCATTCCAGCTGCTTCCATTGCGCGGTGCACGACCCGCTTGTTCAAAGCCAGCAGTTCACCCGGTACCTTGGCGACCCTTCGGGCGTGACCGAGCACCTCCTCATCGAGATCGTCCGCGGGGTACGCCCGGTTCGCGACTCCCGCCGCGACCGCCTCGACGCCGGTCATTGCGTCGCCCGTCAGCAGCGCCTCCATCGCTCGGCGCATGCCCATCAGCCACGGCTGCCATGCAAGGTCGGGGGGCGACATCAGCCTCACCGGCGGATAGCCGATCCGGGCATCCTCCGCTACGTAAAGCAGGTCGCACGCGGCGGCCAGCTCCGATCCTCCCGCCAGACACCAGCCGTGAACCTGGCCGACTATCGGGGTGGTCATGTCCCACATCTCGAACCAGCCGGCGACGACGTGGCGCGACCACCACCCGTCGCGCTGCGCGGTCGCCCGTTCGACGGGATGGTTGACGCTGGAAAGGTCGTAGCCGGCGCAGAATGACGGCCCTGCCCCACGGATGATCATCACGGCGACGTCGGGGTCGGCGTCGCCTCGTCGCAGGGCATCGAACAAGGCGAGGCGCAACTCGTCGGACAGGGCGTTGCGCTTGTCGGGACGATTGAGCGTGAGACGCATGATGGCTTCGTCGGGGTGATCGACCATAAGCACTTCGCCCGCCATTTCGTTCCCCCTGCTTCACTGCGTCCGGCCGGAGCCGTTCGGATTGATTGCCGTATTGACTGATTAGTATGCCATGCGCGACGGGAGACCGCTAAAGGCCTCCCCGGCGGCCAACCCTCATTGAGAAAGGGGCATCAGTTTGTTGCTCGGAATCGACGAGTACCCTTTCCAC
>JAKBBS010000317.1 GCA_021808425.1 Actinomycetes bacterium | reverse complement strand
TGACCTGCGCTTTCGAGCACCCCCAACGGGATTCGAACCCGTGCTGCCGCCTTGAAAGGGCGGTGTCCTAGGCCGCTAGACGATGGGGGCAGGACGTCACAGCCTACAGTTCCGCACCGCGCCCCGTAAGCCGACGTCGAGCGGTCCCTGCCTCGGCGGTGAAGATCGACACTGCGCTCAGAGGTTCGGTCGGCGCTGCGCCCACGGGGCGGCCTCTTCGAGTTGTGCAGCCACCTGGATTAGAAGATCCTCCCGGCCGTAACCCGCTACGAGGTGTATCCCGACAGGCAACCCCTCGGAGCTGACGTAGAGCGGAAGCGAGATAGCGGGCTGCCCGGTTACGTTGAACTGCGGCGTATAGGGCACTAGCTCAGCGACTGACCGCTGGCCGGACAAGGGGTCGCCGGGCGGCGGTTCAAGCTCGCCGATCCGAGGCGGTAGGCCCCCGAGAGTTGGGGTGAGAAGCAGGTCGTGGGTCGCCCAGAACGCACCGAGCTGTCGGGTGAGTGTCGCGCCCGCCGACATGGCTTCCGCGTACTCCATGGCGGTGAAATTAGACGCTGCTGCTGCCATCGCCCACGTCAGAGGTTCGACGTCGTCGGTCGTGAGTTCCCTGCCGAGCTGGCGCGCGACGCCGTCCATGGAGAGTTTCGCCTTGACCGCCCAGCGCACCATGAATCGCCGCGATGTCTCTGGGTCGACCTCCGGCCGGTCGCTACTTACATGGTGGCCGAGGGAATCGAGGAGGCCGGCGGTGTGAGCGACTGCGGCGGCACAATCGGGGTGCAGCTGGCCCGCAGGATTCGAGTCGACCATCCCTACTTGGAGTCCTTTCGGGCGCACCCCGAGTTCCGCGACGTACGGTCGAAGTGGGGGAGGGGCGATCACCATGTCACCGGGTCCGGGTCCTCGCCCGACATCGAGAAGCGCCGCTGTGTCGCGAACTGAGCGCGCCACCACATGCTGAACCGAAAGGTCACTCTCGTCGCGCCACGGCCCGAGCGTCGTCCGGCCACGGGACGGTTTCAAGCCGACGAGGCCGCACATGCTCGCGGGGATCCGTATCGAGCCGCCTCCGTCGCTCGCGTGGGCGACGGCGACCATCCCTGCCGCGACGGCAGCTGCGCTACCCCCGCTCGATCCGCCCGGGGAGTGGTCCAAGTTCCACGGATTACGGGTAGCGCCGTACGCGCGTGGTTCGGTGACGGGCAGGATTCCGAACTCAGGCGTGTTGGTCCGACCGAGAAACGCAAAGCCGGCTCGGCGGAACCGGGCAATCAACCAGCTGTCCTCCGTTGCTGTCCACCCAGCGGCTTTGAGGGCGGCGTTGCCTTGATGGGCAGGGTCGCCGGCAGACTCCGCATTCAGGTCCTTGACCACGAACGGAACTCCGCGAAAAGGCCCGTCCGCCAAGCCGGAGTCGACCTCCGACAAAGCTCGCTCGAAGCGGCGATGGATGACGGCGTTGACCTGGCCGTCGACTGCCTCGATGCGCTCTATCGCCGCTTCGGCGAGTTCCCGAGCGCTGACCTGTTTCGACGCAACCAGGTCAGCTTGGTCGGTTGCATCTTTCCAAAGAAGCTCCTGCAGGTCTTTTGTCATGGCGGTCATGCTACGGCGCCATCGACAAAGGCGCCCGTGGAAGCGCCTCGCACCGGTCGAGCGCGATCTTTACTCGCCCTGATCAGCTCGCAGGTTCCAGAGAGTTCCGTCAGGCGTGTCCCTGACTTCGATACCGTTCGCGACTATCGCATCGCGAACCCTGTCAGCGTCTGCGTAGCGCCGGTCCGAACGAGCGGCCGCTCTCTCCGCCAGCAGAGCCTCGACGAATCCTCCGACCACCTCGCGGGGGTTGCGAGCCCCCGTCCGGGCGAGGTCGCCGAGGCGGACGACCATGCGACGCATGGCGGCTCTCGCCCGTGTCATCGACGCCGACTGTATAGTGTCAGCAGACCAGGCGACAATCGTGTCGTCGAGCTCCAGCAAGGTTCGCACGGCACCGTCGACATCGCGTTCCGCGATGCAGGAATCGAAAGCCATCTCCAATCGGCGCGTCTCACCGGCGAGGATGTCTCCCACCTGCACATCGGCGCCCACTCGATCCCCGTCGCTCTGTCCGCTGGCCGAAGTATCGAGGGCGCCGGCGTCAACGGTGGCGGCGTCTGCGGCCGAACCTGACGTCGTTTGTGATGACAGCGCGCGCGATTCTAGCGTCGCCGAAACCTTGGCCAGGTCGGCGATCGATATGACAGTTCCGCTGTCGAAGACCTGCGACTTCCCCGATTTACGCACTGTGAGGGTGCCGTTTCCGACCACGGTGGCAGATCCGGCGTCAAGGTCCATGACACATCCCGTGTGCTCGTCAATGCCGAGAACCCAGCCGTGGGCGCCCATTTGCGATTCGAGTCGGGCTAGGCGTTCCTCGCCGAGGTAGCAAAAGCGGGTGTCGTGATTGCCGCCTTCTGCGTTGTCGTAGTGGGGTATCACCGCCACCTCGGGTCCCAAGAAGCCGAGCAGGTTCAGCCCGTCCAACCACTTCGGTTCCTCTCCGACCTTGTAGATTTCGTAGACGGGCACGGTGTAGCGACCGAGCGTGAGCGCAGCCGCACTTGCGAAGACGACGGCACCGCCGTGCGTCAGCTTGTCTGTCAGTAAGCCCGGAACGTCGGTTTGATCCCATTGCCTGAGGGCGTAGCTCGGGCTTCCGGGTCCGGCGAAAACCCATTTAGCGGCGCCTATTCGCGCTATAGCTTCCTGGCGGCGCAGCGGATCGTCCCTCGAGACGTCCCGGAGCTCCGCCACGTCCACCCGCCGACCGAGGCTCGTCGCGAAGTAGTCGACAGCTCGAGCGGAAATGTCGGAGGCGTTCGCCTGGAAGCCGTACGGTGTGTCGAGCAGTACAGCGGGTGGCTGTGCGCCTTTCAGGCTGTCGAAGATCGCCCGGTGGGTTTTGACCATTGTCGGGGCCGTTTCGCCCGAACCGAGGATCGCGAGGATACGAGTCACGAGCCGGCACCAGGGTTTGCGGGCTGCCCACTCCAGCCGTCCTCGCCGGTGGCGGTAAGGCCGTCCAAGGCGTGCGAAGCCGGTACGGATTCGCTTCGCTCGGGTGTGGCTTCGATCAGCCCGGCCACCAGGGCCGGGTACTGGGCGTGCAGATCGTGGTCCCCGCGGACCCAGCGGACTTCGCAATTCGCGAGGGCCGCCGCCGCCGAGGTGACACCGTGGCGCTTCCCGGCCATCCAGCGAGCGTTGGTCGGATCCTCGGCGACTATCAGGGTCACTGGGCAGCCGACAAGCCGGTACAACTCGGATGGGCGGTGCTCCCAGAGGTGGCGGAGTATCTGCAGGTGATGGTCGAGGCTTAGCCACGGCCGGATGGTGGAGTCTTCGAGTACCTCCATGTTGGCGATCGAGCCGGCTATCCCGGTTTCGGGCCAGTCTGGGTGGCGGGAGCGAATCATCTCCTCGAAATCCCCGATTTTGATTCCGGTCAGCTTCGGCGGGGTCAGGGCCTCTTTACAGGTCGGCCAGTCGGCGAAATTCGACGAC
>JAKBBS010000316.1 GCA_021808425.1 Actinomycetes bacterium | reverse complement strand
GCTCAGGCGGCGTCGCGGCGCAGCAGGGTGAATGCCCAGAGGCCGAGCAGGACCCGGGCGCCGGTCGTGGCGGGGGTAACTGTCGCTCCGGGGCGTCGTGCCCAAGGGCATGCTGCGACGGTCAGGCTCGTGCTCGTCCGGGTCGGTCCCGACAGCCGCTTCGGCGTCAGCAAAGTCGGTAAATGATTGCGTTGCTGTCTTGGTAGACGACTCTGAGTTGACCGGGTAGTGGCCGGCTGGCGGGTGTAGTGAAGTAGCGAAAGCCGTAACTGTGGCACAACACCCCGTAGAGGTGGGCGTTGATTGCCTGCTGCAGTCGGGCGTCTGCAGCGGCGACTGTTGACGGCGTGCGGGATATGTAGCCGAACGCGATCGGCTTTCCGGTCAGGGCCTGGTCGTATAGCTGGAGTGATTTGTCGACGCGGCCGTTGGCTATGGCGGCGTTGTCGATGACTGCGCCCGGCGGCAGACTCTTCAGGGCGCTGACGTAGGCCGGTCTTGTGACCGGCGTAAGAGGCGGTGGTGCTGGCCACAGTTCGACCACAAGGCCTGCGCATACGAGCACCGTCAGGACCCGGCCGCGGGTCCGGCCTGGCCCGCGTGCAAGCCACCGGCTGAGCACGAGGGATATGAGAATAGCGGCGGCGAGGGTAGTGAGTACGATTATCCGGACCGGCTCGATGTTGTAATCGAGGAGAGGAAACGCCTTGCGGATGAGGTCGAATGGCATTGGCAGGCCAGTGCTGGAGCCGTGGAAGACCAAGTAGGGCCCGAGACTGAGCGCGAAGGAGACTCCGGCGAAGCCGAGCCAGAAGCCGGCGTGTGGCCCGAGGCGCCGTCGAGTGATGGCGGCGATGACAAGGAGACTGCTAGCTGTGATCGACAGGTAGGCGCTGTAGTCGCCGAGGGGTACGTGGATGGCGCCCCAATACCATTGTGTGAGGTAGGAGAATCGCCAGTGACCGCCAGGGAGCAGCAATGAAAGCACGTCCGTGCCCGTGCTTTTGTGGCCGCCGACCATAGGGTCTCGAAGGTTCGAAAGTATCAGCGCCGCCGGAAGTGGCAGGGTCAGCAATCCCGACAGCCCGACAAATACGGCACTGGAGGCCGCGTCGAGCTTTAGCTCTCGCTTCCTCCATAGGTGCACGAGGATGACCAGCCCGCTTAGCACCGAGAACAGGAAGTAGTAGTAGTCGCAGAGCAAGACAAGAAGGAGTGTGACCGCCGTACCTGCTGCAAGGCGGACTCGAGGGCGTAGGAGTAATCGCCACCAGAGAAGCACGAAGAGAGGGACCCATTCGAGAGACACGAGTTGCATCAAGCCGAGCGTCTTCGACATGTGATAGGCCGAGAAGGTCATAAAGAAGCCGCCGACGATCGAGGGCACGTAGCGCCCACAGAAGAACCGGCAAAGCCAGAACGTGGTGACACCGGTGGCAACGAACGAGAAGACCGCCATGAGGTTGAACGCCACCACGAGTGGTGCGAAACGCAGTAGGACGACGCCGACCAGCCCGTTGAACGGGTTCATCGTTTGGCCAAGCAGGGTCGTCCCGTAGGGGTAATGAAGCATGTAGGTGTGCCAGGGGAGCTGGTGGAGATGGGTGAGGGCCTGGTTGACCCACCACATGTTCCAGACGTTCTGGTAGCCGTCGCCGCTGTCGGTGAAGAACCTCGTAGTGGGATGCGCCACCCACGGCCAGGTGTAGAGGCAGAAGAAGCCTAGGTATACCAGGCCTGGGAGGATCGCAGCGAACGTCAGCCTTCGGAGCCGGCTTCGGTACGAGGCATCCGGAGCCTGCCCGTGCGGCCGCGCCTGCCCGTGCGGCCACGGTGGTAATCGTGTCGTCATACGCTCGTCACCAGGACCGACACTCCTCTCATAGAGGTTGGACAAACGGCTGGGGGAGTGGCTCCCGTCACGCGACAAGCTAGCTATTGCGCTAGGTGCATTGGTGCCGCTTGCGCTCGATGCCCTTTTCGAGGCTTGATGGTCGGTGGGGTGGGAGTGCGAGAGGTCTCTCTATCCGGTCGCTTTGACGATCACCTTGGAGGCGGCGATGGAGCCATTCGCTCCAGTTTTGCCAAACACATGAACGGTCTCGCCGTTCTTCAGTGCGGAGGCGCTGGCTGTTGTGTTCCCGCTGCGATAGATCGTGGCCGACGACGTTACTACCGTCGTAGTTTTGCCCGACGACGAGTTGAGCACGAACCCGGTGCTGTTCAGGGCGCTCAGGGTGCCGGTGTGAGAAGTCGCTGTTCCCAGAACAATCACAGTCTTGGCCGTCGGGGATGTTGCTCCGGTTTTGAGAAGAATCCGGATCCGCTCGCCGGGTTGTAGCGCCGACGCCACGATGGTCGTCTTGCCCTGGCGGTAGGTGGTCGCCGGTACTTCTAGGACCGTCTCCGACTTGCCGTGGACTTTGAGCTCGACCGCCGAGGATTGAAGCGCTGTCACCACCCCGACCAGGGCGCTCCCCCGATGCTTAGCGGAGCCGTGGCCGCTACCGGCCGACGTGGATGAGACGCTGGTTGGTGTCGTGGCGCTACTCGCCTGGGTGGCGCTGGTCGACGAGCAGGCCGCCAGGGCGAAGCCGAGCGAGCCGATCGAGCCGATCGCCGCCGCACGGCGTATTCGGCGGGTCGCGGGGATGGCGGCGCAGAGGCCGCTTTTTGTCCAACTTTGTTTCATCAAAGATTTCAACCTTCCGTGGAGTTCGGGATAATGGCACCGTTGCCGGCGGGATTTCTGGTCTGGCCACGCACGGCTCCGACGAGGCGTCCCAACGCCGGCAGGGCGGCGCTGATGAGCAGACGGTCCTCGGCGTCGAGATCGGCGAGCGCGCAGGCAAGCACGTCGAGCCGTCGGTCACGCCATTCGGCGAGCTCGACAGCAGCGAGTTCGGTGAGATACAGGCGCACAACCCGCTGGTCGTCGTCGTCAGGCCGGCGCTCGAGCAGGGCCGCCTCTGATATGGCCCGGGCGAGCGTGCTAACGGTGTTGGAAGCCAGGCGAAGAGAGCGGGCGGCGTCGCCGACCCGGATGCCGGGATTGCGTCGCACCAGGTTCAGCAACTCCAGGTACGACGGTGGGAGCAGCTGCATACCGAGGGGCCGGCCGAGGACTCGGCGGCGAATCACCCGGAACGAGAGGAAGAGACTCTCTGCCTCCTCGGTCAGGCCCGACGCGATCACAGCTGGTGCGGGCTCCCGGTGTTCGGTCGAAGCGGCAGGGCTCGATTGGGCAGGGCTCACCTGACTGTCTCCACACTCGCGGCTGCGAACTCGTCTGTCGGGCGCGTGCTATCAGACGCGTAACGTTGAAGGTGACGCCTCCAGCCGGCCAGCTTGGCTGCGCCGTCGTCGAAGAGGGTGTAGAGGACCGGAACGACCAGCAGGCTTAGGAGGGTGGAGGAAAGCAGGCCACCGATGAGGACTACCCCGACGGGCATCCTTTCACTGGCCCCCGAGCCGGTGCCGAATGCTAATGGGAGCATGGCGAAGACCATGGTTGCGGTGGTCATGAGGATGGGCCGGATTCGCGTGGAGCCGG
>JAKBBS010000051.1 GCA_021808425.1 Actinomycetes bacterium | reverse complement strand
TGGCTGCGCTTCGGGCAACGCTTCGAATTCGAAACAGGACTGACATTCGGGGATCGACCTCCGTTCTCCCGCCGCAGGCGACCTGGATAGAACGTATTTCGGTTTTCAACCCGAATTTCTTTAGTTTCCGAAGCGCCCACGCCGCCGTGCCAGGGCACGAGCGACGGCTGACCAGCGTTGCGACGGGGGCAGCTACTGCTGACCACCCGTCGAGACCGGCGCAGCTACTGCGGTCGATCGACCCTACGAAGCGCCGCTCTGTTCTCCGAGGCGAGCCTCTCCAGTGCGGACGCCTCGTAGTTCGCCCCGTCGGCGAACGTCATCATCGCAGCGAGGACCTTGTGGCCCGCAGTCGAGGAGATCTGCTGGTGCATCTGCTGGCAGACAGAGCGATACTCGGGATGGCCTTGAGGGCCGGTGCGAAGCTCGATCACGTGCATCGCCTCGCGTGCATTGAGCTGCATCGAGTAGCGGATCCGATAGGCGAGAGCGACGGCGTACGCCGCCTGGTTGGGCTCGAAGTCGCCTCGAAGAGCGTCCCAGAGGTTCGCCGATCGCTCCATCGCAGAAGAAAACGTGTCGCCCATACCCGCATCCGCCACCGACGGCGGCATCGAATAGCCGTGGGCAGCGGTAAGGCCCTGCCATTCGACGCTCAAGACTCTGTGGCGCTGAAGGTCCCGGAACGCGCCGTAGTCCGAGACGATCTCGAAGCGGTAGTCGGTCCTCTCGAGGGCACGCCCCGGGCGGTGCCTGCGATTCGTTCTGTCGCCGACGTAGCGGCGAACTACGTCCATGCGTTCTTCGCCGGACATCGACGCCACCCGGGCGACTATGGCGTCGTCTCCTAAGTGGCTGTAGGGGTAGAGCATCGCGGCGACGACCTTCGCCTCGCCGTCGGGGTCGAAGTCGGTGAGGCGGACCTCGGGGGCATCGACTTGGGTCGCGTCCGCCCGCTCGTAGCCGTCCGAGCCGAACAGCTCCTCGGCGAGGTCTTCCATCGACTCGGAGTTGCGTTGCAGGTAATCGGCGTGAGCGATCCCTCTGTCCGCGACGTCGACGCGTTTCACCCAGGAGGGGATCACCTTGCGAAGCTCCTCCAGGATCATCGCGGCGTAGACCTGAGCCTCAGGTAGAGGGTCTGCCCGCATCCGCACGAGCAGCGCCTCGTAGGCCTGCCCGCTGCCGTACACGCCGAGGTTCGACGTCGCTCCGGCCGGGAGGACGCCCCGGACGGCGTCGAAAGCCTTCGCCCTCACCGACTGGCGCCATGCGATGTCAGAGTCCCCGGGCGCCTTCGGGAACAGGCCCGCATAATGCACGCTCATCGCGCTGAGCAGCTCGGCGTAGGAGTCGAAGAGCCGGTCCATGTCGCCGACGTAGCGGGCGCCGAGAGGCGATTCTAGGATCTCCTGATCCCGGTAGTAGCGGTAACGGCCGTTGTTGAGGCGGCTGTCGTAGGCGACGTAGCGGGTCGATTTTTCCATGTACGACATCAGCCGCCCCCGCTCCAGCACCTTCGTCAAGACGTTCGATGCCTGCTCGCAGGCGAGATGCACACCGCCGAGCTGGGCTACCGAATCGTCGCCGTACTCGAAGAACACCCGGTCGTAGAGCTCCTCCGCCCTCGCAAGCCCGACCGTGGCGTCGACGCCGAGGTCGCCGCTTATGTCAAGGTCGCGGACGAATTCGTCAAGGAAAAGCCGGCGGAGGCTCTTCGACGATCGGGAGTAACGGGCGAACAGGGCGCCTTTGACCACCTCCGGCAGGTTGACCAGCGCGAAGACGGGGCCGTCGAGGTTCGTGAAGTAGCGCCGGAGGATGTCTGCCTCGTCGTCGGACCAGTCCTCGGTGGTGTAGACGCCTGACTCGATCTTGAACATGTCGGGTTCAGACTAGAAGCCCGTGAGGCCGAGAAGGGGGATCTAACCGGGGTCGCAACGCCCGTTACGCTCTGGCGGGGACGTCTGGGAGGCTGAAGGACGCCTCGACGACGCCGCGCATCAGCGCGTTTCTTGCGCGCCTGGCGGACGTGGCCGTCGAAGGTTCGGGTGCTACGTCTCTTATCTGGCCGAGAAGGTCCACGAGCTGCCTCATGGCACGAACGAAGTCGCCTCCAGTCATCGTCTCGTCGTCGAGGACGTTCGCTAGTTGGCCGCCTGAGGCCCACTCGAAGGCGAACTCGGCGAAGCCGGCGTCAGGCGCCCGGCTCGGGGTGAGACCGAACGCAACCTCACGGTCAGCTAGTCGATCCGCGACGTCGTATACCGCTTCGACACGCCCGGCAACGATCGATGTAGGGAAAAAGGGCGCATCAGGCGACCTCGAGCGACCCTCGAAAGTTAACGCTGAGACGACTGCTGCGAGCTCGGAGGGGCCTATACCGTCGAAAAGTCCCAGGCGCAGGCATTCGCACACAACCAGATCGGCCTCGCTGTAGATCCGGCGAAGGCGCCCCCCATCCACGGTCAGCGTCCATCCGCTTAGATACCCGAGGTCCTCCAGCAACGACAGGATCGAGTCGAACTGGATCGAGAGCGATCTGCCAGGATGTCTGCGCGAACCCGACCGTCGGGCGTCCTGGCGATACTGGGCGAACGACAACTCCAGCAGGCGGTGGGCTTCCATGGGGCTGTAGCGGTCCACGAAGTTGAGCGCCATGTTGTATGTGGGACGAAAACTGCTCGATAGCGTGTGATCGCCCGAAGCTACGAGTTTCGCGACCGCGTCGAAAACGACGAACGCCGACCTCAAGGTGACGGCGTAGCCGACGGAGTCTAAACCGCGCCGGCCTGCACGGCCGGTCAACTGAGCGTACTCGCCGGGGGTGAGCGACTGGTGCGAAACCCCATTGAACTTGCTGAGCGAGTCCAACACGACTGTTCGGGCGGGCATGTTGATGCCGAGCGAAAGGGTTTCAGTTGCGAAAACGACCTTTACGAGCCCTTCAGAGAAGCATTCCTCGACCGCCTCCTTGAACGGGGGGACCAGTCCCGCGTGGTGAGCGGCGAAGCCCGCCCGGAGCCCTAGAAGCCACTCGGAGTGACCAAGCGCCGCCAAGTCCTCGTCGCCGAAGAGGTTTGTGTGTCGGTCGGCTATCGCAGTTATTCGGGCTCTTTCCGCGCTCGACGTGAGCCGCCCCCCGGAGCGGACGCACTGCATCACCGCCCGGTCGCAACCGGCGCGGGAGAAGACGAAGAAGATCGCCGGTAGCATCTCGGCCTGCCTCAAAAGGTCGATCACCTCGAGTCGCCGTGGCGTCGAGAACGTCCGTCCTCGTTCGGGCTCGCCTCGAGCCGAGGTGAGCAGCTTCCTGTTCGCCTTTCCCTCGACGAGGACAGGGTCCATGACAAGACCCCCGGATCGTCTATCGCCGTAGAGGTAGAGGCTCTCCACTTTGACCGGCCGGACGGCGTTTCGAATTGCTTCCGTCGGACCGCGAACGGACCTTATCCATCCTGAGAGCTCCTCGAGGTTGGACACGGTCGCCGACAGGCAGACGAGACGGACCGAGTCCTCGAGGTGGATGATCACCTCCTCCCACACCGGCCCTCTCGTCGAGTCGGCGAGGTAGTGAACCTCGTCCAAGACGACGTAGGCGAGATTGTCGAGCGCCGGCGAGGAGGCGTAGATCATGTTGCGAAGCACTTCCGTGGTCATCACGACAACCGGCGCGTCGCCGTTGCGGGCGTTGTCGCCGGTCAGCAGACCGACGCTCTCCACGCCGAATCGGCGTGCGAGCTCCATGTACTTCTGGTTGGACAGCGCTTTGAGCGGTGTCGTGTAGAAGACCTTGCGCCCTTCCTCCACGCAGCGCTGTATCGCGTAAAGAGCCACGACTGTCTTGCCGGACCCCGTCGGCGAGGAGACGACCACATTCGCGCCGGCGCCGACGGCGTCGAGCGCACGAAGCTGGTATGCGTCGAAAGGAAAGTCGAACGACGATTCGAAGGCGTCTCTGGATGCTCGGGCGCCGAGGGCCACCACCTTCGGGCGCTACTTGTGCAGAGCCCTCCCGACGATGATCGCGATCTCGTAAAGAACGAGCATCGGCACGGCCATCGCAAGGAAGGAGAAAGGATCGCTGCTCGGCGTGACAATTGCAGCGACTGCGCAGATGACGACGATCGCCGGCCGGCGCCACTTCCTCCAAAGGCGGCTCGGTACCACGCCGGCGATCTCAAGGAACACGAGAATGAGCGGGTACATGAACACGGCGCCGAATACGACCGCCATGGCCACGTACAAGGTGAAATATCGGGACGGCGAGAACAGCGGCACGACGCCTTGACCGCTCACGTCGATCAGCCAGTTGAGTGCCTTCGGGAAGATGAACACGGCGGCTGCGACGCCGCTCGCGAACAGGACGACAGCCGCGGCGACGAACGGGAAGATATAGCGCTTCTCATTCTTATGAAGACCGGGCGTGATGAAGCGCCACAACTCCCAGAAGATCACGGGAGTCGCTAGAGCGACCCCGCCGTAACCGCACACCTTGAGCCTGGTGGTGAAACCCTCGAGGGGGCTGGACGTCACCAGGTTCGGCGTCACAACCTTCCCGGGGTGCTTAGCGGCGAAAGACGTGTACGGCTCGAGCATGAATTTTATGATCGGGTTGTACAAGAACCATATGACGACCATCCCGGCGACCACTGCTACCAGGGCAACGATCACCCTGTTGCGTAGCTCGGCGAGGTGCTCGAAGAGCGTCATCGTCGATTCCTTGGAGCGGGTCTCCCCGGATTTCTCCTCTGTGGTCACGCGCCGCTCCCGATCAGTTCAAAGACGGGTCGTCGGGTGCGCCACCCCAAGTCGCCAGTTGTGAACCATTGACTGCGCTCGCTGCGTTGGCGGATGCACCGGAGGCGGGGTTGACGGTCGCGGCGGGATTGGCCGAGGGGGCGGAGTTAGCTGTCGCTCCCGGGTCGAGGAGGCCCGTGACAGCCCCCACGACGTTCCTGCGAATCGCGCCAGGGCGCAGCTCCGCCAGGTCCGACATGTTGAGTCCCGTCGAGTCGAGCGCTCCCGAGACTTCCTCGTGGAACGTCGCAGTCATCGCACGTAGGTTCGCGACGAAGCGCCCCAGGCCTCGAGCTGCCTGCGGAAGGCGGTTGGGGCCGAGGACTACCAATGCCACGAGGGCGAGCATCGCCAACTTGTCGGGGCTCAGATCGAGCACGTCGCTATCCTACTCGGGTTCAGATGTTATTCCCGGCGCCGCAACGCCGGTCCGCGCTACTCTTCGACGACTAGCGCCTAGGCGCGCGCCGGCGCGCCGGCGACGCCCGGAGCGGCCTCATGGCCCGGCGGAGATCTGACACGTCGCGTCGCAGGCGGGCGGCGACCCAGGCGGCGGTTGCCGCACCAACGGCGGCCACGCCAAGACCTACGGCCCACTGCCAATCAGAGGACATACCTGGAAGGTCTAGCTGTCGCGCAGGGCGTTCGACAACTCGGACTGCCAGCCGTCAGTTTCGAGGGCTGCGTGGAAGTCGAGAAGATCGTTGTGGCAGATCGGCGCCCCTACTTTTGCCTCGGTCAGCTCCGCGGGGTAGTTCCAGGCGACGAGCCTTGAACCGGCCGCTGACAGGGACTCGACGACGGACACACTGGCCGGTTTGTTGGCTATGAGCGAGCACGCCGGGCATACAAAGGAGTACGTGGAGGTCCCGTCGGAGGTGCACGTCTGGATCTGGACCTGCTCCGAGGTGAGCTCCACGTCGCCGCAGGTGGGACAGGTCGCCCAGACAACGGCGAAGCGCTGTTGGCGCCGGGAGCGGGTGTAGGCCACACTTTTATCTTCGGCGCCCTGCGGGATCTCCTTGAGTCGCTCCGGGCATTGCAGATGTGGGGTGTTGATGCCAGCAAATCGGCTGCGATCCTGGGGAGACGGGCCGCTTGGTTTCGCCCACCGGGGGGCGCGCACCGAGGAGAAGGAGAACACGATCGCCGCGTTCAGGCGAGCCATCGACCTCGGAGCGCGCGGACTCGAAAGCGATGCGTGGCTGACGAGCGACGGCGTGGTGGTACTGGACCACGACGGGGTGCTCGGCCCGCTCTGGAGGCGCCGCTCCATCGCAGCGACCCCACGGCGAGACCTGCCAGGGCACATCCCGAGCCTCGGTGACCTCTACGCCGCGTGCGGCAACAGCTTCGAGCTGTCCCTCGACGTCAAGGACACCCGGGCGCTGGACGGGATCGTCGCCGCCGCCCGCGAGGCGGGTGCCGTCGAGCGACTGTGGCTTTGTTCGTCGGATTGGCGTCCCATGGCAGCCTGGCGGATGCTCGTCCCCCAAGCGCGCCTCGTCGAGTCGACCAACCTGTCTTGGATGACCGAAGGCCTGCGCCCGCGCCTCGCAGCGCTGCGCGAATCGGGTATCGACGCCGTCAATCTCCACCGATCCCAGTGGAGCGCGGAGCTACTCGACGAGGTGCACGCCGCCGAGCTGTTGGGATTGGCGTGGGATGTGCAGAGCGCCGGGCGGCTGTCCGAGGTGATTGCCTTGGGCGTCGACGCCTTGTACTGCGACGACGTCGCTCTGATGACGAGGATCATCGGTGATGCTGAAGCGTCCTCACCCTGAGACTTACAGACTGCCGATCTGCGATATCGGCCAGACGATCGCGAAGGCCTCACCGATGATGAGGTTCCCTGAGATCGGCCCGATGTAGCGCGAGTCCTCGGAGTTCCCCCTGTTGTCGCCCATCACATAGAACTCGTTGGGCGGCAGGTGAAGCGTGTTGCCGATGCAGTCCACGTGCGAATAGCCCGCCGCCGGGTCACAGATAGGCGGCCCCGGGGCAGCCTTCGCCTGGGCGGACAGCCACGGCTCAGCGGCGAGATGGCCATTCACGTAGATCTCGCCTTGCGGGCCTGAGCTTAGGGTCTCGCCGGGGAGGCCGACAACCCGTTTGATCAGGTACGTGATACCCGGCGTGAAGTCGCCTGCCGGCTTCTTGAAGACGATGACGTTGCCGAAGTGGACCGGATGTAGGTGGTAGCTGAGCTTGTTGACCAGCACCTTGTCGCCTATGTGAAGGGTCGGTTCCATCGAACCGGACGGGATGAAAAAGGGCTGCAGGACGAAGCTTCGCATGCCAAGCGCCGCCGCAAGCGCCACGGCCAGGACGGCACCCCACTCGATGAGCGCTTTGGTGCGTCGGCGACGCCGGCTTGGCTTCGTCGATATCACCGCATGGCTACCGCGACCGGCGTCCTTCATGCCCCCTGACTCGTCTATCGAGGAGTGGCCTTCACCTAGTTCGCCTGCACCGGGACGCGGCGATTCGTTCGGCAGGTCAGGCACGAGACTCGACGCTAGTCAACCGCAGTGCCATCTCAGTGTCGGTACCGGCCGAGGATTCGCCTCGCAGCCTCGCTACGCACGCCCGGGTCGCCCGATACCACCCTGATCGCGTCACCGCCTCGAAGGAGGAGCCGCTCAATCCACGCCCTCTCCCCCACCTTGAGGCTCACCCGAAGCACCCCGGCCCCCAGGTCGTCTATCCCTTCGTTCGGGTATTGCTCGGCGACCCAGTGGGCGCGCGGCTCCAGGTCCAAGACCCACGTCGCGTCGCTCGGCGAAGCGCTGTAGAGCGTCCTGGCGGAGGTGCTTTTGGCGCGGTCCGCAGGTAAATTCGCGAATGCTTCGGAGGTCACCGACGCTTCCATCATCCGGTCGACCCGGAACATCCTCTCGGCGCCTGCCGTCTCGCACCAAGCTTCGAGGTACCAGTGGCCCGCCAAGTTGAGGACCCTCCAGGGATGCACGATGCGCTCGGTCGTGGCGTCCCGGCCGAACGAGTAGTAGACAAGTCGCAGCTTGCGCTGCTCGAGCGTCGCGCAGCGCAGCGTTTCGAGGGTACCCGCCGGAGTGTCGTCCAAGTCCACGTCGAGCACTTCGCCCTCCGGTATGCCGAGGGCGACTTCCAGCTTCGCCAGCGCCGACGCCAGAGCGCCGTTGGCTTGTGATGCGGGCATCCGCAGGTAGAAACGGCCGACGGCGGCAAGCGCCAGTGCCTCCCGGCTGGTCAGCTTCAAAGGCCGACGAAAATAATCCGCCATTCGTATCCACACGCGCCCACCCGAGATATCCACGTCGATGAGCACGTCCGGAGTAAACGGGTAGACGCCACAGAGGAAGAGCAAGTTGAGGTCGGCGATCAGCTCCTTCTCGGTAACGTCGAAGCGAGCGCATACCTCCGAAAGGTACGGACCGTCCCTCGACGCTATCCACGGGACGATCGCAAGCAGTCGACCGAGGCGCTCGCCGGCGCTGACGGCGCTCACGCAAGCGCCTCGAGCCAGGAGATCACGTCGTCGCGCAACTCCGCCGGCTCGACGATCTCCGCGTGATCCAGATACCCGAGCAGCACGCTCCGCAGGCCAGCAGTGCTCGTGACCGCGATCTGAAAGAGGGTCGAGCCGTCGTCGCGCACCTCCTTGACAGCCGCGTCGCCGAACTCCCCTCGTGCCAGGACAGCGTGGTCGGCGTCGACGAGGACCGACGCCAGCTTCTGGGTTTCGTCGCCGATACGCCACGGCGGGGGCGGGCCGGCACGCGCCTCGCTCGGCGGGTTGAAGGCACCGGAGTCGCCGACGGCAACCAGTTCCGACTCGACGCGGTCCAGACGGAAAAGCCTCTCCTCGGCCGGCCCGCTGTCGAAACCGGCGAGATACCAGTGCCCCCGGTGATAGGAGAGGCGCCACGGGTCTACGAGGCGTTGGCGGCCGCTGTAGGCGAAGGCGACCCGGCGTCGCTCGGCGATCGCAGCGAATGCGACGGCCGCCGTGGCCTCGACGTGGACTTCCGCTCCCGCGACCTCCGCGACCCCACCCCGAGCAGGCGCCCGAGAGGGTCCGACCGCTCCGCCGAGTTTGCGAAGCGCCGCTTGGAGGGATTCGCTCCACTCCCCCTCCAAGTGGACAGCCGAGGCGGCGAGACGTATCGCCGTCAGCTCCTCCTCGTCGAGGCCGGGGTCGCCAAGTTCGTACAGCTCACGCGGAATGCGGTAGCCGACCTCCTCGTTCGCGCCGTCGGGTGTCTCGGTCACCACCGGGAAGCCCATCTGGCGCAGCAGGTCCTTGTCGCGCTCGAAGTTCCGCCGGAACGCCTGAGGATCAGACGAGTAGCCGTCGATCCTCTCCGCTATCTCCGCTCGCGTCAAAGGGTGGTTCGTGTCGATCAGGGCTGCCACCAGGTTGACGAGACGTTCGAGGCGTTCCATGCAGCGCTACCCTGCCGCTAAAGCGACGCGATCAGCTTGTCGACGCGTTCGTCTGTCGATTTGAACGGGTCCTTGCAGAGCACGGTGCGCTGAGCCTGATCGTTCAGCTTGAGATGAACCCAGTCGACGGTGAAATCCCGGCGGCGTTCCTTGGCCCGGCGGATGAAGTCCCCTCGAAGCTTCGCCCGGGTGGACTGGGGGGGCTGGTCGACGGCGTTCTCGATTGCCTCGTCGGTGGTTGCACGCTCGACGAGCCCGGCCCGCTGCAGCTTGTAGAAGAGGCTTCTATCGGCGTTGACGTCGTGGTATTGAAGGTCGATGAGCGCCACCTTCGGGTGCCCGAGGGCGAGCTGGTGGCGATCACGGTAGCGCTCGATCAGGTTATGCTTGATCACCCAGTCGCACTCCCGGTCCATGGACCAGGGGTCTTTGGCAAGGCCGGTGATGCAGTGCTCCCACATGTCGAGGGCTCGATCTTCGAGAGGTGAGAGTCCTTTGAGATCCCGGTAGCGCTTTGCCCTCTCCAGGTACACGGACTGGATCTCGAGCGCCGACGCCTCCCGTCCGTTCGCAAGTCGCACACGCCGCTTGAGGGACGTGTCGTGGCTGATCTCGCGTATCGCCCGGATCGGGTTCTCCAACGTCATGTCTCGAAGCACGACCGAAGGGTCCTCCAACATCCGCAGCAGGATGCTGGTGGTGCCGATCTTGAGGAACGTCGCGTACTCGCTCATGTTGGAGTCGCCGACGATGACGTGCAGGCGCCGGTAGTACTCGGCGTCGGCGTGCGGCTCGTCGCGGGTGTTGATGATCGGGCGACTGCGGGTCGTCGCGGACGACACACCCTCCCAGATGTGCTCCGCTCGCTGGCTGATGCAGTAAATCGCCCCCCGGGCCGTCTGGAGCACTTTCCCGGCGCCCGCGTATATCTGGCGGGACACGAAGAACGGGATGAGGACCTCCGCGTAGTGTGCGAAGTCGTCACGGCGCGCCGTCAGGTAGTTCTCGTGGCAGCCGTAGGAATTGCCGGCCGAGTCGGTGTTGTTCTTGAACAGGTAAACGACACCTCGAATGCCCTCCTCGCGCAGCCTTGCCTCCGCTGAGCCGACGAGCTGCTCGAGGATCCTCTCCCCTGCCTTGTCGTGCGCCACGAGCTCCTCGATCGAGTCACATTCAGGGGTGGCGTATTCGGGGTGGCTGCCCACGTCGAGGTAGAGACGCGCCCCGTTCTCCAAGAACACGTTCGAGGAGCGCCCCCAGCTGACCACCCTCCTGAAAAGGTACCTGGCGACCTCGTCGGGGCTGAGGCGACGCTGGCCGCGAAGGGTGCACGTCACCCCATATTCGTTCTCGAGGCCGAAGATACGTCGATCCATGATTAGCGCAGGCTAGCCCGGCCCGCAGCGTCGGGGATCGCTACGAGCCGGGCTAGAGCACTCGGCGATGTCAGCCCTGCTCGCGCTCCTCGGCGCCCGGCACCATCCGATCGCGGATTGCGTTGACTACGGTCGCGTCGAGAAGCGTCGTGACGTCGCCAAGCTCGCGTTGCTCCGCCACGTCGCGCAGCAGGCGGCGCATGATCTTGCCGCTGCGGGTCTTGGGCAGTTCCGGTGTGAGCAGGATCTGGCGGGGCTTCGCGATCGGCCCGATCTCGCGGGCCACGTGCTCGCGAAGGTCGACCACCAGCTGGTCGGAGCCTTCGGGATTGTCCGCCCCTGACTTGACTGTGACGAACGCTACTATCGCCTGGCCGGTCGTCGCGTCGGACGCTCCGACCACCGCCGCCTCCGCGACCGAGGGGTGGCCGACCAAGGCATGCTCGACTTCTGTCGTGGAGATGCGGTGACCCGAGACGTTCATAACGTCGTCGACTCGGCCGAGCAACCACAGGTCTCCGTCGTCGTCGCGCTTCGCCCCGTCACCCGCGAAGTAGATGCCGGGAAAACGCGACCAGTACGTGTCCTTGAAACGCTGGTCGTCACCCCAAATCCCGCGGAGCATCCCCGGCCAGGGGTCTTTGATGACGAGCAGCCCACCCTCGCCGTTGCCGACCGGAGTTCCGTCGTTGGATACGACATCAGCGGTGACACCCGGAAGCGGCTTCATCGCCGCGCCGGGCTTGGTGGCGGTGATGCCCGGCAGAGGCGAGATCATGATCCCGCCGGTCTCGGTCTGCCACCACGTGTCGACGATCGGGCAGCGGTCGCCGCCGATGTGCGTCCGGTACCAGATCCACGCCTCGGGGTTGATCGGCTCGCCTACCGAGCCGAGTAGACGAAGCGAACTCAAGTCGTGCGCGGCGGGAAGATCCTCCCCCCACTTCATGAACGTGCGTATCGTCGTCGGGGCGGTGTAGAGGATGTTCACCTTGTAGCGCTCGACGATCTGCCACCACCTGTCGCGCGTGGGAGTGTCGGGGGTGCCCTCGTACATCACCGAGGTGGTGGCGTTCGCGAGCGGGCCGTAGACGATGTAGCTGTGGCCGGTCACCCAGCCGATGTCGGCGGCTGTCCAGAAGATGTCCTTGTCAGGATTTAGGTCAAAGACGAGCCGGTGCGTCGCGGAGGTGTGCGTCAGGTACCCGCCGGACGTGTGAAGGATCCCTTTCGGCTTTGCCGTCGTTCCGCTCGTGTACATGATGTACAGGGGATGCTCCGCGTCGAACATCTGCGCCTCATGGTGCTCAGACTGGCGGTCCACCACCTCGTGCCACCACACGTCGCGTCCTTCGCTCCACGCCACGTCCTGGCCCGTTCGGCGCACCACCAGAACCTTCGTGACGTTCGGGCAGGACGCTACTGCGTCGTCGACGGCCGGCTTGAGCGCACTCGGCGCGCCCCTGCGGTAACCGCCGTCGGAGGTGATGACCAGCCTCGCGTCGCAGTCGAGGATCCGGTCTCGCAGCGCCTCCGAGGAGAAACCTCCGAACACCACGGTATGAGGGGCACCGAGGCGGGCACAGGCGAGCATCGCAGCGACGGTCTCGGGGATCATCGGCATGTAGATGGCGACCTTGGTGCCGGCCTCTACGCCAAGCTCGGTCAGAGCGTTGGCGGCCTTGCAGACCATCTCCTGCAGGTCCCTGTAGGTGATGGTGCGCGTATCGCCGGGCTCCCCCTCCCAGTGGTAGGCGACCCGGTCGCCGAGGCCCGACTCGACGTGGCGGTCGACGCAGTTGTAGGCGACGTTGAGTTTGCCACCGACGAACCATTTGGCGTACGGCATCTCCCATTCAAGGGCAGTGTGCCACGGCTGCGCCCACGTGAGACGCCGTGCCTGCTCCTCCCAGAACGCGATCCGGTCGGAGTCGGCGCGCTCGTAGATCTCCGGCTGCGCAATCGCAGCGGCAGCGAACTCGGGTGGCGGAGGGAACCTGCGGTTCTCGTGGAGGAGCGCTGAAAGCTCCTCGCCTGTCGTGTCTGTCATTCGGTCCTCCCTGGCCGGCTAAACGCTCTGGATGGGCTTGATGAGCGGCTTGCCCATGAAGAGTACCTGCCTGCCCCTCATCCCGTTGATGACGCCGGCCGCAGACGCGTACCACGCGATCGCAGCTGTGATCACGCCGAGAACCCCACCGAACTTCACGGTGCTGACATTGCTGGAGAAGTTCCCGATAGTGAGGATAAGGAATGTGACGTCGAGGACGGCGAACAGGCTGAAGAGCACCAGGTTCGTGGCTGCGCTGCAAAGCCACATGTAGGTGGTGAATATGAAGAAGGCGAGCAGTATCCATCCGAGGTCGTTGCCGGCTTGCGCAGCGGACTTGGCGCTACCGGCGGCAAGCTCGACCCAAAGGCCGAGGCCGATCCAGAACGCGCCATAGGAGGTGAACGCGGTAGACCCGAACACGTTGCGGTTCTTGAACTCCCACATCCCCGCCAGCAGCTGCGCGAGGCCGCCGTACGCGAAGGCATAACCCAGCCATGCAAGCCCGGTGCCTCGATCCCAGCCGGCGTTGTGCACCGACAGGAGGAAAGTCGTCAACGCGAAGCCGGCCAGCCCCAGAGGGCCAGGGTCTGACGCCGCAGGAGACTCCTTGATGACCACCATCGTCGGTGTCGCTGATGCTGTATCTGTCATGAGTGATACCCCCGTGGTAACAGTAAGGCGGCACCAACCTGGTGACCGTCGTCACACACATTGACGCGGAGGTGCCCGGCGCACAGTGTCAAATCGGGGTCTGGCGCCGAAGCGACGTGATTCTGCGCCGAGCGGCGCGGGTGCTGCGCCGAATGGCAGTTTCGCTGCGCCGAACGGCGAAACCGCCCGGCAGCTCGGCTGTGTGGCAGACTTGAGCGCGGTGTTTTCGGGGGAGGTGCGCCGACAGTGATGCTCTGGGCAGTTCTCGCCGTCGTGGTCGTCGGACTGGCCGGCGTAGGCGCCTACTCACGCTGGGCGCCTCGCCGTCTCGTGACCCCAGGCGAGAGAGGCTCCTACCAGGCGCTCAGCATCGCTAACCAGGCGGCTCCGGCGCTGCGCGGCGGGTTGACGCCGGACGCGATGGGCCGGGCGCTCGGGCCGCTGCGATCCTTGCTCTCCAACAGCGGCGTGCTCGTCGGCGACGACGGTGGGGTGATCGCGTCGGATGGCGTCGACGCCGAGCACTGCAAGCTCCTCGAAGAGGCGGTTCGCTTCGTTATGAAGGCGGGCCGTCCGCAGCTTCTTTCTGGCGACGAGCTTCGATGCGACCACCCGGGCAGCTGCGGGCTCAACGCTGGGGTGGCCGTGCCACTTCTGGTCGACGGGCACGTGGTCGGTGCGCTGGTCGCGGTCGACTCGTCGGCTTCCCCCGGGCTTCTGCGCCTTTGCGGTGAGGTCGCGAAGTTCGTCTCCACCCAACTGGAACTGGCAGAGCTCGACCTGTCGCGCAGGCGAGCAGTCCAGGCGGAGCTGCAGTTCCTCAGGGCGCAGATATCCCCGCATTTCGTCTACAACGCTCTTACAGCGATCGAGTCGTTTATACGGACCGACCCGGATCGGGCACGGGAGCTGCTCGTTTCGTTCTCTGAGTTCACCCGCTACAGCTTCGCCAGCCACGCCCAGTACACCAACCTCGCAGATGAGCTCCGCCTCGTAGACATCTACCTCGAGCTCGAACGTGCCCGCTTCGGCGCCCGACTCGGAGTCACGCTCAAAGTTGCACCCGAAGTGCTGAGCGTCCGGATCCCGTCACTGATCCTTCAGCCTGTAGTCGAGAACGCTGTTCGCCACGGCATAGAGCCAAAGGGCAAAGGCCGGATCCGAATAGAGGCAGTCGACACCGGAGCTACCGCTTTGATCAGCGTCGAGGACGACGGTGACGGAGTCGACCCTCGCCACCTGGAGCGGGCTCTCTCGGGCGTCACGACCTCGGTAGGGTTGCACAACGTCGACGAGAGGCTACGAGCGACGTTCGGGGACGAGCACGGGCTGGTGATCGAGACCGCCCCCGGCGCGGGAACCAAGGTGTCGTTCAGCGTCCCGAAGTTCTGGAGTGCCTCAGGCCGCTCTGTGTCGGCTCAATCTCGCGCCGCGACCACATGAGGCTGCTTTCTGCCTTGGCTGTCGACGACGAGCTACCGGCCCTCGACGAGATCGGCTACCTACTTCGAACTTCCGGCTTCGTCGAGAGGGTGGTGTCGGTCGCGGATGCTACCAACGCCCTCCGCGAGCTTCGCGACCGCAGCTTCGACCTCGTGCTCGCAGACATAGCAATGCCCGGCCTCGGCGGGCTGGAGCTCGCCAGTGTCATTGGGCGCTTCGCGGAACCGCCGAGCGTCGTGTTCGTGACAGCGCACGCCGAGCACGCCCTCGAAGCCTTCGACGTCGGCGCCGCAGGATACCTGCTCAAACCCCTGGATCGTGACCGCCTGGAGCCGGTCCTGCGCCGGGTGCTCGCCGGCAGAGCGTCGACGTCTGCGTCGACCGTCGAGCACGTCGAAGCCGATCCGGAGTCCAGCGACGACGAGGACCACCTCGACATAGTTGTCGTCGAGGCGGCAGGCAAGACCGTCCTCGTCGAGCGTAAAGACGTCGCTTGGGTCGAGTCGGCCGGCGACTATGTCCGCCTGCACACCTTCGACGGCCGCAACCTCCTCGTGAGAGTTGCCATGGCGCGCCTCGAAGCGGCATGGGCGGCGGAGGGCTTCACGAGGATCCACCGCCAGCACCTGGTGAACCTGCGCGCGGTGCGGGAGCTGCACGGAGACGGCGGGCGCGTCTTCGTCCAACTTCCAGACGTGACCCTCGCGGTGAGCCGACGCCACGTCAGGGACCTCCACGACCAGCTGGTGCGGCTCGCGAGGCGCCAGCATTGACTCCTCCCGACGAGGCGGGCGGAGTCGACCTCCCCAAGCGGGTGACAGTCCGCGGCGGACGCCAAGCCGAACGAAGCGCAGCGTCGCGATCGGTTCCCTCGGCCGCGGACCTTTACGTCTCGGGCAGCTACGGCGAGACCCTCCTGCGTTCTTTGATGCGGGCGCAGCTAGGAGTCGCCCTCGGAGTGCTCCTACCCGCCGCAGCGGTGGTGGTCACCTTTCCGATCCTGTCAGTGCTCTTTCCGAGCCTGGTCCGGATGTCTTTTCTCACCATCCCGATCACGGTGTTGGTCCTCGGATTTGGGATCTATCCTCCGCTCGTCGTGCTCGCCCTCCTCTATGTTCGCCGCGCGGCGCGAGTCGAGGAGCGCTTCGTCGCCCTCCTCGAGGACCAGTGAACGACACCGGAGCGGTCATCGGGGTTGTAGCCGTCACGGTCGCTACCGCGGCGGTCGGATCGCGAGGGCTACGGGTATCGCGCACACGTGAGGACTTCCTTGTAGCCGCACGCCAGGTCCCCTCCGCGCTCAACGCGGCAGCCATTTCCGGGGAGTACCTTTCGGCGGCATCGTTTCTAGGCGTCGCCGGCCTGGCGATGGCCGACGGCGTCGGAGCGCTGTGGTACGCGGTCGGCTACGCCGCAGGATACCTGGTGCTGCTCGCCGTCGTCGCCGCCCCGCTGCGACGCTTCGGCGCGTACACTATCCCCGATTTCGCCGAGGGGCGCCTCGACTCTCCGCTACTTCGAAAAGTCGCGACCGGCTTCGTGCTGGTCATCTGCGTCTTCTACCTCCTCCCCCAGATGGAAGGTGCCGGCGAAACCCTCCAGGTCGCGTTCGGCGGACCCTACTGGATTGGCGTCGTCGTCCTTGGGGCTGTCGTAACTGCAGCTATAGCGAGCGGAGGCATGAAGGGGATCACGTTTGTTCAGTCGTTCGAGTTCTGGCTGAAACTCGTCGCCATCGCCCTGCCGGCGCTGGCTCTGGTAGCGGTGTTCTACCACCCTCCACTGGACAGCGTCGCAGGGAACGCGCCTTCGGTGTTCCCGCGCGCGACGACGGTCCAGTTCAGCTCGCCAACCGGGATCGACGTTGCGAAGCCTATCGGCGTGGTAGTCCACGGGTCCCTCGACAAAGCCGCCTACAGCGCCCCAAGTGGCGTCCGCGTCGAGCTCACCGCAGGTGCGCACCAGGTCGGAGCCGAGACGTCGATCGCCTTCCCATCGGGCTCCGCAGCGCCGACGCTCGGCGGTTCCGCCGCGCTCACAAACCGTGAGTGGCTCTCTCCTCTCCTGCGTCTCGGGGGTCGGTCGATCCACCCGCTGGCAGCGACATACGGGATAATCATCGCGACTTTTCTCGGCGCTCTCGGACTCCCCCACATTCTCGTCCGCTTCTACACCAACCCCGACGGCCAGACCGCGCGGCGGACCACCGCGATCGTCGTCGTGCTGCTCTCCTGCTTCTACGTGTGGCCGGCCCTGCTGGCGCTCCTCGGGCGTCTCGAAGCCCCCGGGTTGTACCTCTCCAAGACGACCGACACCGTCGTGTTGATCCTGCCGCGCCTGGCCGTCGCCGGCACCGCCGAGAGAGTCCTCTCAGCGCTCGTGGCTGGCGGCGCCTTCGCTGCCTTCCTATCGACATCGTCCGGTCTGCTTATCGCCACCGCTGGAGCGCTCTCCCACGACATCCTCGGCAAGGGGGTGCGGGCCTTCCGCTGGTCAGCCCTCGGAGCCGGCATCGTCGTCACCGGCGCAGGCCTCGCGATACAGGGCAAGTCGATCAACGTCCTCGTCGGGTGGGCGTTTGCTGTGGCGGCCTCGTCGTTTTGTCCGCTGCTGATCCTCGGGATCTGGTGGACGCGCCTCACCCGGATCGGTGCCCTCGTCGGGCTCCTCCTCGGTGGCGGAGCCGCGTCGGGTGCAGTGATAGCAGCGATGGCCGGCGCAGGACGAAGCGGCTGGCCGGCGATCATGTTGCAGGTCCCGGCAATCTGGACTGTGCCACTTTCATTCGCCACGATGGTCAGCTTGTCGCTTCTCACCCCCCGGGCACTGCCCGCCGACGTCATGGGAAAGCTACGGGCGCTGCACCTACCGGAGGGCGTGCAACGCCGGCCGGGGATGCCGGAGCGCTGACCGCACAACCAACGCTTGTGAGGGCTGTCGTCTACCAGCCAGGATCGCCCTGGCGCAGGTGAATACCCGATCGCCACAACGCTTCGACAGCGTCGACCCGGCGATGGAGTCGAGATCCTCGACCGGGCTCCGCCGGGAGCGGCGATCGACCAGGACTAGGCTTCCAAGGCTGCTGCGACCTCCGCCTCGTCGAGGCGCCGAAACGCGCGGCGGCCGTTAGAGCGGGCCAGGACTGCAACTTCGAGCTCCTTGGCCAGAGGCATCCGATCCCCGCCGAGCGCCCGAGCGCTGCGGCGCACCGCCTCATCCAACGGCCAATCCGGGTCGAATCCCTCCGCCAGGCGGGCGCTTATCGCCTCCGCCTCGCCGCCCAGGACGCTCATGCGGTCCTCGTCCATGATCGACCCGTCGTAGAGGATGTGGTAAAGCTGCGCTGGGCCGCCGCCCTCGCCGACCTCGGCGACGAGGATCTCAACCTCGAGCGGCTTCAGTTCGTGGGTGAAAATATTCCCCATGTACTGCGCATAGATGTTCGCCAACGAACGGGCGTCGACGTCCTCCCTGCTGAACTGGTATCCCTTGACGTCCGCATGCTGGACCCCGGCACGGCGAAGCGAGTCGAACTCGTTGTATC
>JAKBBS010000315.1 GCA_021808425.1 Actinomycetes bacterium | reverse complement strand
TGGACAGGGTGCTCTCTCTCTTGAACGCGCAGAGCGAGCCCTCCCAGATAACCGCTGTCGTCAACTCCGCCCAGGTCAAAGTGAACCCGGCGTACGGGACTTGGGCCAACGGGCAGGTAACGCCTCCCGCGGCACCCAAGGGGTGACAGGCAGGATAATCGTTGTCGGGCTCGGACCCGGCGACCCGACGCTCGTCTCCTCGTGCGCTGCCCAGGCGATTGCGGCCACCCCTCGGCGCTATCTGAGAACGACCCGCCATCCAAGCGCCCATCTAGCGTCGCCGGCGGTCAGCTTCGACCAGGCGTACGAGACCTGCTCGTCGATCGACGAGGTGTACGCCTCGATCGTGGAGACCCTCGTCGAGGCGTCGGGCGACGACGCACCTGTCCTTTACGCCGTACCAGGCTCTCCTCTCGTAGCCGAGCGAACCGTCGCAATGCTTCGGGAGGATCCGCGGGTTCGACTCGAAATAGTGCCCTCTGTGTCGTTCGTCGACTTGGCATGGGAACGTCTTCGGATCGACCCCATGGCGTCGGGGGTCCGACTCGTCGACGGCCATCGCTTCGCGGTGGACGCGGCGGGAGGAACCGGGCCGTTCCTAGTCGGTCAGTGCGACAGCGCGATGACGCTTTCGGACATCAAGCTCAGCGTCGACGACGGTCCGCGTGTGACGGTCATGCAACGCCTCGGTCTCGACGATGAGCGGGTTTTCGACGTCGATTGGTCCGAACTCGACAGGTCCTTCGAAGCGGACCATCTCACGTGCATCTGGGTGCCGACGCTCGCATCGCCGGTCGCGGCGGAGCTGACCCGCCTCGTGGAGGTCGTGCGGCTGCTGCGCGCCCGCTGCCCGTGGGATGCACGCCAGACGCACACCAGTCTCAGTCGGCACCTTCTAGAGGAGTCCTACGAGCTCCTCGAAGCCATAGACGGACTCGACGGTCCCCGCGGATACGAACACCTCGAGGAAGAGCTCGGCGACGTGCTCTTCCAAGTTGCTTTCCACGCGAACCTCGCAGCCGAGGCCGGGGAGTTCGACCTCTCCGACGTGGCGAGGTCAATCCACGACAAGCTCGTCGAGCGCCACCCGCACGTCTTCGGACCTCCCGGAACAGAGGTGGCGAACTGGGAGGAGGCGAAGAAGACGGAAAAAGGGCGCACCAGCCTCATGGACGGGATCCCAGCCGCTCTGCCGTCCCTCATGTACGCGTACAAGGTCCAGTCGCGCGCGGCGTCGGTCGGCTTCGACTGGGACGACACGGCTGGCGCCTGGGCCAAAGTCGTTGAGGAGCTCGCCGAATTGCAGGCAGCGGTGGAGGCGGGGCCAGCCGGATCTGATGCGATTGGCGAGGAGCTGGGGGACGTCCTTTTTTCCATGGTAAATGTCGCAAGGCATCTGGGGGTCGACGCCGAGACGTGCCTTCGGGCAGGTGCTACGAAGTTCGAAGGCAGGTTCGTCGCAATGGAGGTCCTGGCGTCCGAGCGCAACGTGGCTATCAGCGACGAGTTGTGGGACGAGGTTAAGGCAGCGCAAGCGCGGCACGACGCATCCGGCGGGGGTTCGATCGCCGAGAGCTGACGGGCTCCTGGGTGGTTAGTTGAAGAAGGTTCCCAGGTCGTCGGGGGTGCTTTCCACGCCGGCTCACGCAAGGTAGCGTTGTCGGCACCCACGACAGGAGCAGCGCTGGACCTATGAGCCAAATCGAAGCATTGATCGCCCACGAGATCCTCGACTCCCGGGGAAACCCGACCATAGAGGTCGAGGTGCTTCTCGAGTCCGGCGCAACTGGACGAGCGGCGGTCCCATCCGGGGCGTCGACGGGAACGCACGAAGCGGTCGAGCTTCGCGACGGCGGCGAGCGCTACGGGGGAAAAGGTGTCCTACGAGCAGTCGACAACGTGCATGGGGAGATATCGGCGGCCCTGCACGGTATGGAGGCGCTCGACCAGCGGACCCTCGACGCAGCGCTGATCGACCTCGACGGCACGCACGACAAGGGACGGCTCGGAGCTAACGCCCTGCTCGGCGTGTCGCTCGCAGTAGCCAAGGCCGCGGCTGACGAGGTCGGCCTGCCGCTGTACCGCTACGTGGGGGGCGCCGCAGCGCACGTTCTGCCGGTCCCGATGATGAACGTGATCAACGGCGGCGTGCACGCAGACAACAACGTAGACCTTCAAGAGTTCATGATCGTCCCTCTCGGCGCGGCGAGCTTCGGGGAGGCGCTCCGCTGGGGCACCGAGACATACCATGCGCTGCGAAATCTGCTCGGCGAGCGTGGCCTGTCGCGTGCCATCGGCGACGAAGGCGGCTTCGCTCCCAACCTCGGCTCCAACGAGGACGCCGTGCGGATCCTCGTCGAGGCTATCGAAAAAGCCGGCCGGGTTCCCGGCGAGGAGGTCGCAATAGCCATGGACCCGGCCGCATCAGAGTTCTACAGGGACGGGGTGTACAACCTCGCCGGCGAAGGGCGGTCGCTTACTTCGAAGGAGATGGCCGACTTCTACGTCGACCTGGTGTCGCGCTATCCGATCGTGTCAGTTGAAGACGGCATGGCTGAAGACGACTGGGACGGCTGGGCGCTTCTCACGACGAAACTCGCCGACAAGGTGCAGTTGGTCGGCGACGACCTGTTCGTGACCAACGAGCAGCGTCTCGCACAGGGAATCGAGGCGGGGGTCGCAAACGCCATCCTGATCAAGGTGAACCAGATAGGCACGCTCACCGAGACCCTCGACACGATGGCCCACGCCGGCCGGTACGGCTACGCCTCGGTGATGTCGCACCGCTCTGGGGAGACAGAGGACGCGACTATTGCCGATCTGGCTGTCGCAACGAACTGCGGGCAGATCAAGACTGGCGCTCCCGCACGATCGGACCGGGTAGCGAAGTACAACCAGCTTCTGCGTATCGAGGCGGGGCTCGGCGGGGCCGCCGCCTTTTACGGCAGGGACGTCTTCGCGGCTCTTCGGCGGGCCGGGCGGTGAGACGGGCGATACGCGCCCTGCTCGGGGCGGTAATCCTCGGAGGGATCCTGTTCCTCTTTGCCATACCCGCCCGCACATGGCTGTCGCAACGCTCACAAATGTCGGTAGCCGCGCACCGCCTGTCGCAGCTCACAACGGAGAACAAGGCTCTCGCCAAGCAGGTCACCCACCTGCAGACGCCTTCCTACGTGGAGCAGCTCGGCCGCTCGCAGTACGGGCTTGTCATGCCCGGCCAGGTCGCCTACGCGGTCGTGCCGTCCGCCGGTTCGACCGCCGGCAACGGCGGCTGAGGCGCCGACCAACTAGATTCCCCCGTGGTTCTGCAACAATAGGCACCTACATCATCAACAACGGATAGGAGGGGAGAGCCATCATGAAGGTTTCGATGACCGTCAACGGTTCCCACTACGAACACGACGTGGAACCTCGAATGCTGCTCGTCCATTACCTGCGCGAAGTCGTGGGTTTGACCGGCACCAACGTAGGCTGCGACACCTCCTCGTGCGGTGCCTGCACAGTCCTGATCGGGGGCGAGTCGGTGAAGTCATGCACGATGCTCGCCGTTCAAGGCGACGGCGCGG
>JAKBBS010000050.1 GCA_021808425.1 Actinomycetes bacterium | reverse complement strand
CTCAGCCGAAGCGCACGAAACCCTGGCGATTGCAATGAACCGCATCGGCGCCCGCTCCAATACCGGGGAAGGCGGCGAGGACGCGGAGCGTTTCACTGCGGACCCGAACGGCGATCTGCGCCGCAGCGCGATCAAACAGGTCGCTTCGGGACGTTTCGGCGTCACGAGCGAGTATCTGGTCAACGCGGATGACATCCAGATAAAGATGGCGCAGGGTGCGAAGCCCGGCGAGGGCGGCCAGCTGCCCGGCCACAAGGTCTACCCGTGGATTGCGCGCACCCGCCACTCGACGCCCGGTGTAGGGCTGATCTCGCCGCCGCCTCACCATGACATCTACTCGATCGAGGACCTGGCGCAGCTGATCTTCGACTTGAAGAACGCAAACGACCAGGCGCGGATCCACGTGAAGCTCGTAGCCGAGGTCGGTGTCGGCACTGTCGCAGCGGGCGTCGCCAAGGCCCACGCTGACGTCGTCCTGATCTCCGGCCACGACGGGGGTACCGGCGCGTCGCCTCTGACTTCGCTCAAGCACGCCGGTGCACCCTGGGAGCTCGGCCTCGCCGAGACCCAGCAGACACTCCTCGCGAACCGCTTGCGGGACCGCATCGTCGTGCAGGTGGACGGCCAACTGAAGACGGGCCGTGACGTGGTCATCGCCGCTCTTTTGGGGGCGGAAGAGTTCGGCTTCGCGAGTGCCCCACTGGTAGTGAGCGGCTGCATCATGATGCGCGTCTGCCATCTAGACACTTGCCCTGTCGGAATAGCAACGCAGAACCCGGAGCTGCGCAAACGCTTCACCGGCCGGCCCGAATTCGTCGTCAACTTCTTCGAGTACATTGCCGAGGAAGTGAGGGAGCTTCTCGCTGAGCTCGGCTACCGGTCCCTCGACGAGGTAATCGGCCGGTCCGAGCTGCTCGACGCCGAAAGCGCCGTAGAGCACTGGAAGGCGAGTGGCCTCGACCTCTCCCCCATCCTCGCCGTTCCCGAAATAGATCCCGACGCGCCGAGGCACTGCGTGACAGGCCAGGACCACGGACTAGACAAGGTGTTGGACCGCGAATTGATAGAGGCGTGCAGGGGATCCCTCGAGCGGGGCGAGCCGGTCGCTCTCCAGATGCCAATCCGCAATGTCAACAGAACCGTCGGCGCCTTGCTCGGAGCCGAGATCACCCGCCGCTACGGAGCGGTCGGTCTCGCTGACGGTACCATCGACATAACATTCAGCGGCTCAGCCGGGCAAAGCTTCGGTGCGTTCAGCCCGCCTGGCGTGACCCTACGGCTTCTCGGCGACGCAAACGACTACCTCGGCAAGGGACTCTCCGGCGGACGCCTGATCGTCGCACCATCGCCCGACTCCCCCGCCGGCTTCAAGGCCGAGGAGCAAGTGATAGCCGGCAACGTCATCCTCTACGGGGCGACGTCCGGCGAGGCGTACATCCGGGGTGTCGTCGGGGAGCGCTTCTGCGTGCGCAACTCGGGCGCACTCGCAGTCGTCGAGGGTGTCGGCGACCACGGCTGCGAGTACATGACCGGCGGCCGGGTCGTGGTGCTAGGCCCGACCGGGCGCAACTTCGGCGCCGGGATGTCGGGCGGCGTCGCCTACGTCTGGGATCCGAACGGCGACTTTGGATCCGACCTCAACGGCGAGCTCGTCGACCTCGAGGACTGCGATACGTCGGACCTCGAATGGCTTCGCGAGATCTTGGCGACGCACCATGCCCACACCGGTTCGCCTGTCGCAGCCTCTCTTCTCGCCCGCTGGCCAAGAGCCGGCGACGAGTTCGCGAGGGTGATGCCCCGCGACTACCGGCGTGTCGTCGAAGCTGGGCTCAAAGCAAGCGAATCGGAGCATAAGGCCGACGCTGCTGTGGCGGTGATGTCGCGTGGGTAAACCAACCGGTTTCATGGAGTTCTCGAGAGAGCTCCCGTCGCGCCGTCCCGTGCGCGAGCGGCTGACGGACTGGCGTGAAGTCTACGAGCCTTTCGGCGAGCATCGCTTGGAGGAGCAGGCGTCGCGGTGTATGGACTGCGGGATCCCGTTCTGCAACGACGGGTGCCCCCTTGCGAACCTGATTCCCGACTGGAACGACCTCGTCTTCAAGAGCCACTGGCGTGAAGCGATCGAGAGGCTTCACGCCACCAACAACTTCCCGGAGTTCACCGGTCGCCTCTGCCCCGCCCCTTGCGAGGCGGCCTGCGTGCTCGGAATTAATGCCCTGCCTGTGACCATCAAGCAAGTCGAAGTGTCGATCATCGACCGCGCCTTCGAAGAAGGCTGGGTTGTTCCGGTCCAGGCGTCGCGTCGCACCGGGCGGTCCGTAGCGGTAGTGGGCTCGGGGCCCGCCGGCTTGGCCGCCGCTCAGCAGCTGAGCCGCGCCGGCCACGACGTCACGGTCCTCGAGCGCGCCGACAAACCGGGCGGCCTTCTTCGCTACGGCATCCCTGAGTTCAAGCTAGAGAAGAGGTTCCTCGACCGCAGGCTCGCCCAGATGGAAGCGGAAGGAACACGGTTCGTTTGCGGAGTGGAAGTCGCCGCCAGCGAGGCGCCGGGCCGTGTGACAGCAGCGTCTCTGATGGACGACTTCGACGCGGTAGTGATCGCCTCGGGCGCCACCGTGGCAAGAGACTTGACGATCCCGGGGCGTTCTCTACGTGGCATTCACCAGGCGATGGAGTACCTGCCGCACGCCAACAAGGCGGTCGTCGCGGCCGATCCAGCTGGCGCGACTCCGATATCAGCACACGGCAAGCGTGTCGTGATCATCGGAGGCGGCGACACGGGAGCTGACTGCCTCGGCACTGCACACCGACAGGGGGCGCGCTCGGTCCACCAGCTGGAGATCATGCCGAGGCCCCCCGACGAGCGTGACCCCTCCACACCATGGCCGACCTGGCCTTTGATGTTCCGCACGTCCTCAGCCCACGAGGAAGGCGGCGAGCGTCTCTTCGCTGTTTCGACCACCGAGTTCGTCGGCGACGACGACGGTGGGCTACGTGCCCTGCGCGGTTGCGAGGTCGCCGCCAGGTCTGAAGGTGGCCGGATGACATTCGAGGCTGTCGACGGCAGTGACTTCGAGCTGCCCTGCGAGCTCGTCCTACTCGCACTCGGGTTCTCCGGTGTCGAGCCCGCACTCGCGGAGGCATTCGACCTCGCCCCGACGCCGCGCGGTAACTTTTCGCGGACCGACAACTACGCCACCGGCCGGGACGGGGTGTTCGTCTGTGGGGACGCTGGGAGAGGGCAGAGCCTCATAGTGTGGGCTATCGCCGAGGGGCGGTCGGCTGCGATGCACGTCGACCGCTATCTGAGCGGGAAGACGCAGCTTCCCTGCTCCCTCCCGTTGGCCTACCGGCCCGGATAGCCTTAGAGGGTGGACAACCATCCGGCCGAGCCCGAGGAGACGCCCGATCGCTCGCCAGAGCTTCCGCGCGAGCACGACGATGTGCTGGAAGGCCTCGACGCCGACTCCGCTGCAGCCGAGCACCGCGAGCCATCGAGTGCCCTGCCGCCCAAGCTCGAAGCGTGGCGCAGGCGAAGCGCGACAGGAGCGATACTCACCGGCCTCGCTTTAGGGTTCCAGCAGGCACTCGAAGCTCCCCGCGAGCAGCCGACGGTCACAATCGAAACTTCTGGAACCCCGCCCCGGGACCTTCCCGTCGACGCCGACGTCGGGGTTCTCGGCCCCCGCCACAGCGTCGTGAGCATCCGCCCGTGGCTTCTCGACTCAGCCGACAAGACCCGCAACGCCGAGGACCCCGACGAAGCCAGCGCACCGCCGGTAGCCGGCGTCGACCGCAAAGACGAGCAATGAGCCTGCTTCGCCGCTCGTCAAGCTCGCAGTCACAGGTCGGCCCCGCCACCGACGACGGCCAGACCACCGCGTCACGCGCCACGCGAGGCAGGCGGGTACCGACGCCGCTCCCAGACGACGGGCTCAAAGCGTCCGCCATGCGGGGAAGCGAGCCGCTCTACGGCTACGTCGTCGCTTTGGAGCTGGTGGTCGTCGGTATCCTCAACTTGACGGTCACGTCTGGTGCTGGTGCACCGACGCACCCGTCGACGGCGTTGGGTGCGGTCGGCGTGGCGGGAGCAATCTCGCTTTTCGGGTTCCTGCAGACGAGGAACAGGGTGCTTGTCGCGTTCGCCGTGATCGTGGCCGCCTTTTTCGTCAACCTTCCCAAGGTCCCCAATTCGCTGGCGGTAGCGCACGTGTTCGCCTTGGCGTTCCCTTTCGCCTACTCGCTCGTCCTCACCCAGCGTCACCGCAAGCGGATGAAAGGAGAACTGCAGGCTGCAAGGACACGCCGGCCGGCTACACCACCGGCGCGCCGGTCCCGACGGAACGCCAAGACCGATGCCGCCCAGCCGGCCGGTCCTAGGCCTTCGGCGCGCTACACGCCTCCGAAGACCAAGCGCGCCGCACGCCGTTAGCCGCGGCTTGACAGAAGCGCTCCACGAACGATCTCAGGGCCGCAGGATCGAATCCTGGCGCTACGGCGCGGCCGGCGTCAGTGCCGCATACAAGAATGACAAGGCAGCTTGGCGCTGACGTACGAGCGAGCGGGCGGTCGAGTCGAGCCCTAGTGTCCGCAGGACTTCCACCTCGGTGACCATACCGACCACGGTCGAATAGGCAGCGAGAAGCAGAAGCCTCGCGTCCTGGCGACGCAGCTCACCTCGGGCCATCGCTGCGTCGAGGTAAGCCGTTGCCTTGTCGATTAGGGGGCTCAAGTGCCCGCTGAAGCGGGTGGCGGCCGGCGGCCCGAGCCGGGCGACCTCACGGAGAAGACCCAGCACCTCCGGGCGGCTCCCGGCGAGCGAGAAGACGGTCCGCACTACCACCCGCACCCGCTCCCATGCCGCACCCTTCAGGTCGGCTTCGCTGAGCGCACGGTAGACGTCGGCGGCAGCGTCGTCGACGACCCCCTCGAGGAGCGTCTCTTTGGACGGAAAGTAGTACAGGATTGACTGCTTGGTTATCCCGAGCTCGCCTGCTATGAAGTCGAGCGACGTCACTTCGTAGCCTCGGCGGGCGAAACCGGCGAGAGCCGCGTCGAGGACGCGGCCGCGTGTCGCACTTCGCAGGGCGTCAGGTTTTCGTCCTTGAGTAGCCACCTACCATATGGTAGACAATTGCGGTGCTTCGCGAGTCGCTTTCGGGAAAACGGGTCGCCGTCACCGGAGCGACCGGTTTCCTCGGCACCGCCCTTACCGAAAGGCTCCTTCGCTGCGTGCCGGGAAGCGAGGTTGCGCTGCTCATCCGCCCCGGGCGCCGAGGCGCCGCCGACCGCGTCCGGCGCGAGGTTCTGCGAAACAACTGCTTCGACCGCCTCAGAGCACAAGCCGGTGATGGTTTCGACGAGCTGGTAGCCCAGCGCCTGCACGTCATGAGCGGTGACGTCGGCGTCGACGGTCTCGGCCTTGACGCCGACGGCAGAGATCTCCTCGCTTCGTGTCAAGTCGTTATACACTCGGCCGCCACCGTGAGTTTCGACTCCGCACTCGACAGCGCAGTCGAGATAAACTTGTTGGGGCCGAGCAGGGTAGCCGAGACGCTCAACGATCTACGCTCGTCGGCCGCCGCTGGGGGCACCTCGCCTCACCTCATCTCCATCTCAACCGCGTACGTTGCAGGATCGCGACGAGGCAGCGCGCCTGAAGCCGCCCTCTCCGACACCCCGTGGTCAACCGACGTCGCATGGAGGCCCGAGGTTGCCGCAGCGCGTCGGGCCCGGGCAGACCAGGACGCCAAGAGCCGCGAGTCCAAGATGCTGGCGGGCTTCGCCCGTCGGGCGAAGCGCGAGTTGGGAGCCGCTGGCACCCCATTGCTTTCCGCCCGTGCGGAGAAACTCCGAGACGAGTGGGTCCACGACCAGATGGTCGCGCTCGGCAAAGCCAGGGCCCGAGGTCTCGGATGGCCCGACGCGTACGCGTACACGAAGGCGCTCGGCGAGCGGGCCCTGCTCGAATCCCGAGGTGATCTGCCGCTGAGCATCGTACGACCGTCGATAATCGAGGCCGCCCTCGCGGAGCCTGTGCCCGGGTGGATCAGGGGCTTCCGCATGGCTGATCCTGTCATCATCTCCTACGCGAAAGGCCTGCTTCGCGAGTTTCCGGGCGTGCCCGAAGGGATCATTGACGTGATACCGGTCGACATGGTCGTGGCATCGATTCTTGCTGTCGCAGCCAGGGGACCCCTCCACGAGCCCGACGTATTTCATTGCGCTTCGGGAGGACGTAACCCACTGCGCTACCGGCGCCTCGTCGACCTGGTGCGGGAATGGTTCCAGGAGAACCCGGTCGCCGACTCCTCCGACCAGCCGATAACGGTCCCGGAGTGGTCGTTCCCGGGACGACAGCGTGTCGCGCGCCAGCTCGAGCGAGCAGGAAAATCGATAGGCGTAGCCGAGCGCGTGCTGCAATCCCTGCCGGTTCGCGGCAGCCGGGCCGAGCTGAGCGCGAGACTCGAGGAACGCCACGTCGAGGTCGATCGTGCGCTCTCCTACGTCGAGTTGTACGGGGCATACACAGAGACCGAGGCGATTTTCTCCGTCGATCGGCTCATCGAACTATTCGATTCCCTGCCCGAGGCGGACCGACTCGAGTTCGCCTTCGATCCGGACGTCCTCGATTGGCGTCAGTACTGCCAGGAGGTGTACCTGCCTTCGGTGGTTTCGCACGCACGGGTGCGCCTCGTCGGCTCGGCGTCGCGGTCGAGCGCTCCGGGGGGACTGTCGAGGTCCGAGCGTGGGCGGCGGGCGGTTCTCTCCCCGGATCGCCAACTTGCGGTGTTCGACCTGGAGAACACGCTGATAGCGTCGAACGTGGTCGACTCCTACTCGTGGCTGGCGACACGCCACGAGAGCGGCTGGGACCGTACCCGTTTCGTGGCGCGGACCCTACGCGAAGCGCCCCGACTTCTTGCGGCCGATCGTGCCGACCGCAGCGACTTCCTTCGCTACTTCTACCGCCGCTACGAGGGCGCACCCGTGGAGCAGTTGCGCGCGGACGCATGGGAAATGTTCAGCGATCTGGTAATCACGAAGTCGTTCCCTGCCGGGATCCGCAGGGTTCGCGAGCACCGCATGGCCGGCCACAAGACGCTGCTCATCACCGGGGCGCTCGATGTCGTGGTCGAGCCTCTCCGTCCGCTCTTCGACGAGATCGTGTGCGCCAGGCTTTCCCGGCGTGGGACGGTCCTGACCGGCGAGTTGGAGGAGGCGCCCCCTACCGGGGAGGCAAGGGCGCTGATCATGGCCGACTACGCGCAGGCGAACGGGATCGATCTGGCGGAGTCGGTCGCCTACGCGGATTCCGCGAGCGACCTTCCGATGCTCGAAGCGGCCGGTCACCCAGTCGCTGTCAACCCTGAGACGAAGCTCGCTGCCATTGCGCGCCGACGCGGGTGGCATGTCGAGCAGTGGCCGAAAGCCCCGGGCGGCCCGAGGCCGCTCCTGCCGATCGGCCCACGCCGGTGAGAGCCCTGCAAGTAGAGCGTTCACTGCCCCGCTTCGCCGCGGCCCGCATCGCTTCGCGCCCGCTCGCGCTCCGGCTTGGCGAAGCGGACCTACCCGAGGCGCCAGGGCCGGACTGGGTGACGCTGCGGCCGAAGCTGTCGGGCATATGCGGGAGCGACCTTGCGACTGTGTTCGGCCGGTCTTCGAGGTGGTTCGAGCCGATCGTCAGCTTTCCATTCGTTCCGGGTCACGAAGTGGTCGCCGAGACTGACACGGGCGACCGTGTAGTCGTCGAACCGGTACTTCACTGCAAGATCCGCGGCATCACGCCGGCGTGCGCTGCATGCACGGCGGGGCGGACGAACCGCTGCGAGAACCTGAGCGCCGGTCACCTCTCCCCCGGGCTGCAAACCGGCTTCTGCGCCAGCACCGGTGGCGGATGGTCGGGCGCATTCCTAGCGCATCGCGACCAGCTCCACCCGGTACCGGCAGGATGGAGCGACGAAGCGGCAGTGATGGTAGAGCCGGTGGCGTGCTCGGTGCACGCTGCCCTCGCCCCATCTTCTGAGGCGGCCCGCTGCGCGGTCGTGATCGGCGCCGGAACGATTGGCCTAGCGACGCTCGCCGCGCTGCGGTCTTTTAGAAGCGAGATCACGACGCTGATCGCCGTCGCCAAGCACCCCGAGCAGCGCCGGCTCGCAGTCCACTTCGGGGCGGACTACGTCGCTGAACCGACCGAGCTTCGCCGTGCGGTCCGCCGGGCCACCGGCTCGTGGATACTCGACAACGGGCAGCTCACTGGGGGCGCCGACATGGTTTTCGACTGCGTCGGCTCCTCCGAATCGCTCGCCGACGCTATCGCCGTGGCCGCACCTGGGGCGACGATCACCCTAGCCGGGATGCCGGGTCGCGTCGGGTTGGACCTGACTGCCCTATGGCAGCGGGAGCTCAGCCTCGTCGGCGCCTACGCCTACGGTCCTGAGGTTCGAGCCGGCGGGCGTCACAGCTTCGACGTGGCGATGGAACTCATAGCCAGCCGCGATCTCGCCCGGTTGGTGAGCGCGCGATACCCCCTCGACCGCCATTGCGAAGCTCTCGAGCATGCCTCACAAGCCGGCAGGCGCGGGGCGACCAAAGTGGTCTTCGATCTTGGCCTAGAGAAGAGAAGGTAGGTAAACGAACCCGCTATGACCCGACCCGGATTCGTTCTCGAGGTGGACCGCTCGACGCCGCCGATACTGACATGGCACGGCGAGAGTTACCGCCTGGAGCGCTTACCGCCCGGCAGGTCGAGAGTGATCTACCCCCCTGAGGCGACCGAGGCGCTGAGCGATCCCGACAGGGCCATACGCGAGGCTCTCCTGAACCCTTTAGGCGACAGCAAGCCGCTTACGGAGCTGCTGTCTGCGGGCATGCGCTTGACCATCGCCTTCGACGACATCTCTCTTCCTCTCCCGCCAATGCGACGGCCGGACAACCGCCAGCGGGTCATCGAAGCGGTACTCGACTTGGCGGCCGGCGCAGGCGTAGACGACGTAGTTTTGATCTGCGCCTTGGCGCTGCACCGCCGGATGACAGAATCCGAGTTGCGCCACGCTATCGGCGACAGGGTGTACGACTCGTTCGCTCCGAGCGGCAGGCTTCTCCAGCACGACGCCGAGGACCCTGACGGGCTGATCCATATCGGTCTCACCGACGCCGGCGAGGACGTGGAGATCAACAAGCGTGCAGCCGAGTCGGACCTGATCGTGTACGTCAACATAAATCTGGTTGCAATGGACGGCGGCCACAAAAGTGTCGCCACAGGCCTGGCGAGTTACCGGAGCCTGCGCCACCATCACAACGTCAAGACGATGCGCCACAGCCGATCGTTCATGGACCCGGAGCACTCGGAGCTGCACAGCTCCAACTGGCGGATGGGTCGGCTTCTCGCCGCAAGTGGTGTCAATATTTTCCAGATCGAGACGACGCTCAACAACGACGCCTTTCCCGCGTCGGCGGCGTTCCTGCAGAAGCGTGAATGGGAATGGTCGCTGCGTGACAGGGCCGGCTTCGTGGCATCCTCTAGGGCGCTGTCGGTGATCCCGCAGCGCAGCGCACGTTCGATGTTCCAGGCGATCAAGGCCCCGCACGCCCTGACTTCGGTGCACGCCGGGGAGGTGGAGGCGGTGCACGCGGCGACCACCCGGGTGGTGCACCGCCAGCAACTCGTTGACGTGCAAGGCCAGACCGACATCGCGATCTTCGGGCTTCCCCACATCTGTCCCTACAACGTCAACTCGATCATGAACCCGATTCTCGTGATGTGCATGGGACTCGGGTATCTCTTCAACCTCTACCGGGGTATGCCCATCGTCCGCAAAGGCGGCGTGGCGATACTGTCGCATCCGACCCCGTGGGCGTTTCACCCGGTGCATCACCCCTCCTACATCGACTTCTTCGAGGAGGTTCTCTCCGAGACGACGGACCCGGCGGCGATAGAGGCGAAATACGAGGAGCGCTTCGCTACCGACGACTGGTACCGCCATCTGTACCGGACGAGTCACGCCTACCACGGCGTGCATCCTTTCTACATGTGGTATTGGGGCGCTCACGCTCTCGAGCACCTTGGCAGGGTCGTCGTCGTCGGCGGCGACGCGAAGGCCGTACGCAGGATGGGCTTCTCCCCCGCTACGACGCTCGCCGACGCGTTCGAAATAGCGTCCGACGTGGTCGGCCGCGACGCTACCATCAGCCATTTTCACTGCCCGCCTATCATGATCGCGGACGTGCATTGAACCCGCAGCTGCCCGGCGGAAGACCTCCGAAGCGACGCCTAGCGGTTACGTTGACCTTCGACAAGGCGAATAGGAGCGCCGCTCGCTCACTGCTTAAGGTATCCCCGCGGTTTCCCTTCGGCGCCCCGTCGTGGCCCGGAGGCGTCCCTCTCCCGCCACCTGAACGCGAGCTCGGCGTACACTACGACAGCGACTGGGCGCGCTCGCCGCTCGCCCGCATTTCGCGGTCATTGATCCAGACATCTCTAACAAACCCTGTCGTGCGAGCAATAACTTCTCCCACGGTGAGAGGCCTCGACCGAGTGGCACACCTCGACGAGCCGGCTATCTTCGCCGCCAACCATTCCAGCCATCTGGACGCCCCGCTGCTAATGGCGGTCATACCGAAGCGCTGGCGCGACGAGCTGTTCGTCGCCGGTGCGGCCGACTACTTCTTCGACACGTTGCCTAAGGCGGTCATGTCAGCCCTGGCGCTGAACGCCGTGCCGATGGAGCGCCAGCGGGTGTCGCGAACGTCGGCACGTCGAGCCACGGCGCTGCTCGACGACGGCTGGAGCATGCTGATCTTCCCAGAGGGCGGACGAAGTCCTGACGGATGGGGCCAGGCGCATCGGGCCGGTGCCGCATGGCTGGCGATTCGCAGCGAGAAGCCGGTCATACCGCTTTATGTGGAGGGCACTGGACGTATCCTGCCAAAGGGCGCAAGTCGAGTACGAACTGGCAAAGTCACGGTCAACTTTGGCGCACCTATGTTGCCCCCGGAAAACGGTGACGCCCGCGCGTTTGCCACCGCTATCGAGGATTCGATCGCTGCTCTGGCCGACGAACTCGTGAGCGACTGGTATGCGTCCCGGCTGCGTGCCGGTGCTTCGACTACGCCGAAGCTGTCGGGTCCTGACGCTCCTGCATGGCGCAGATCCTGGGCGCTCACGAGAACGAAGTCAACTGGGGGCGCTAGCTCCTCCACGAAGGGATGGCCCTGGACGGTTCCTCGTTAGTGCTGGCGGGCGCAGGGCGGGCAGATAGCGGGTAGGGCGGCTAGCGAGCGGTTGGTGCCTAGCGAGAATGCGACATCGCTGCTCCCGAAAAGAGACTGTGCGTACGATTGCACGAACGCCGTACAGTTATTCGCACAGTCTTTCTCGAGGAGGCACAGTCTTTCTCGAGGAGGAGGGAGCGGAAGGAAACGTCAGTACAGAGTCTTGACCCCGGCGGCGGATCGCAACCGGACCGACGTGACCTCGACCGGCATCGCAGCGCATACTGCGACCACCAGCGGATCGGGAGGCTCCACAGGGACAGCCAAGCGTCCACCAGGTAGGTTCAGATTTGTCAACGGCTCGGGCGTCTGGTTGGCCGCCAGAGGCTGCCCGCTGGCCTCGTCCGACTCACTTTGTGCTTGGTCCGAGCGGCGGTTTTGGCGAAGCTTCCTTAGGATCGATCCACCAAACGCAAGGACGCCGATTAGGACGACGACCAACTCGCTCACAGGTGGTCCCCGGACGCTCCATCCCCGCTCGCCGCCAGCAGCTCGTCGAGTAGTGCATCCACTTCCGCTGTCGCGCCGGGGCCGACTTCTAGGGCTAGAGCCCAGCTACCAGCTCGAAGTGCTCGGTACTCCCCGTTTACGGTCGTGACCTCGAGGATCGCCCCTCGCGGCGCCAGCAAGCCGAGCCCTGCCAGCGACGACTCGGTCATCGATGTCAAAGTCCCGGCCACTTCGCTCGATCCCTCACCGACGACCACAGCAGCGGCGATCCGAGAGTCCGCGATCATTGCGGCCAGCGTGGAGCCGACCGGATCTGCTTCAGCGTCAGGGGACTCGACCGCGCCGGTGTCAGGGCCAGCGGACTTCGACGCCTCGGAGGGGTCGGCGGCCGAGGCAGCTACGGGCTTCGGTTCGGGAGTTGAATCGGGCTCCAGCGCCGGCTCGGCAGCTGGTGGCAACTCGGGATCAGGCACCACCTCGGCATGTGGTGACAGCGGCCACTCTGGCTCAGGCCGATCGACGTGAGCGCCCTCGGCGACCGCAGAGGCAGGTGTCGAGGCTGAAGCCCACGACGCCAGCTCTTCCGCCTGGGCCATCAATGCCGCAAGCTGATCGAATGTGGAGCGCACACCCGAATCACCCATGTCAGAGCCCCCGGAGGAGGTTGTGCCGTCTCCGACGTCGCCGGGACCGCCGGACGACGAAGACGTCGGAGAGGAGTCCATCAGGCTGGAAGCGACTCAGGAGTTCCCGGACGCTCCGGCGTCCGTGTCCAAAAAGCGGCCGAGGCTCGACGACGCCGCCCCGAGAGCCTCGCTCAAGGCCATAACGCGTGCACGAAACTCCTGCTTCAACGATTCCAGTTCGGCCTGTCCTGAAGCCCGCACTTCATTCCGCAGGGTCTCGGCATTCGCCCGTGCGGAGACGATCAGTTCCTCGGCCCGGCTACGGCTCTCGCTGACGATGCCTTCGGCCTCAGACCTCGCGTCGGAGGTGATTCGATCAGCTTCCGAGCGGGCAGCTTCGAGTATCTGAGCGGACTCCTCGTTGGCCTTTTGGAGAGCGGCGTCGGCTTCGGCACGCAATGTTGCGAGTGACGCCCGTTCCGCGGCAATCCGTTCGTGAGCAGAGCGCAACGCAGTGAGGTTTCTCTCCAAAGTTTGCTCCGCTGCAGCACGCAGACGAGCGGTCTGCTCCGCGGCCTCGTTGAGGATCGTCATGTCCTCGGATACCCGTGCGATTACCTGGGCGAGCACGTCGGAAGTGTCGCCGTCACCGACCTGAGCCGACTCTCCCGAATCGGACCCTCCTTCCTCGCCATCAGATGTTGTCGGCTCGTTGTCGGGTTTGGATGCGGTGTCGGACCACTCGGGCGAGCCTTCGCTTTCGCCGGCGCTTCCCTCGTCGAATTGGCCTTCTCCGTGAGGCTGACCCCACTCCTGGGGCTCAGCCTGATGGCCGCCATCCCCCCAGCCTTCCGACTCGTGCTCGTGGTACGGATTGTCGCTCATGCCAGCCTCATAGTCCATGTGTGGTAACTCGGCATACCGCCGAAATTTCTGTAGATTCCAGTCATGCGGGGAAGGTGCTTGCAAGCTCGTCTGGTGACGGTTCGCGCCGCCAGCGTGCCTCGAGCGGGAGAAGCTCGGATATCGCTGCCATGATACGCCGGGTGTCGGCTTCTGCGTCGCTCCCCGTCAAACCCGTGATTGGCTTGCCGACTCGGACCGAAACAGTCGGTTGCGTTCCGATCGCCGAGACTTTCGGGAGCCGCATCGACCTGGGCCATACTGCTTCAGTGCCCCACAAGCCGAGCGGCACCACAGGCGCCCCAGTCGCCGCTGCAAGGCGCGCCGCTCCTGTCTTGCCGACCATCTCAGGGTCAAAGAACGCCGAACCTCTGGGGATCGTGCCTTGAGGAGCGATCAGCACCACCTCTCCCGCTCGCAGGGCGTCCTCAGCTTGACGGTAGGCGTCTGTAGGGTTCCCGTCGCGATCCACGCAGATTGCACCTCCCGCACGCAGAAGGGAGCCCACAACGGGGGCGTCGAACAGCTCCTTCTTCGCCATGCCCCTCGGATACCGACCCGCCCCCAGCACGGCCAGCCCATAGGCAACAGGATCGAAGTAGCTACGGTGGTTCGCCGCCACGATCACAGGACCACTCGGAGCTATGTTGTCGAGCCCCGAGATCTCGAAGTGGGCGAACGGGGCCGCAATGTGCGGCAACACTAACCGCACCAGATCAAGAGGCTCCACACCCAGAACCTTCGGGACCCCTGGCGGTGCCTCCAAATGAACGATAGGCCAGCGGCGCAGGTGGGCGATCGGTGCGAGCCTAATGTCGGGGTTGACGGCGCAGGCCTCTCCGACTGCGGCGAGGAGCCCGACGTCGTAGATACTGTCAGAGAACGCGGCGCAATCCTTCAAACGGATTCCGGCCTTGGACGCCCAGCGCCGAACTGCGAGTAACTTACCGGCGCCCCAAACGAACCCCCCATCGAGGCGCCCGTTGAAACGCCGTACCCCGTCATCTCCGACGTAGGTGCCGTAGCGGGTGGCGACGACGTCGTCAAAGCCCAACCGCAACGCAAGGGGTGTTACGAGGTGCGCAGGTGTCGTCGTAGCCATGACAAGCGCGCGTCCCTTAAAGCGCTGTTCCTCGATCAAGGTCCTCGCCCTGGGAGCGACGAGCTGCTCCAGGATTTCTCCGGCCGTCTCAGCTGCCGCTGCGACGTCGGCCGTGGCGCGGCCCCGTGATCCGAGCACGGCTGCGCGAGCAAGAAGCATGGCCGGCGCCGTCTCACCGAAGCGGTTGTAAAAGCCGACGAGCGTCGGGCTTCCCGGAACCCGGCTCTCGCTCACCAAGCCGGCCTTGACCAGCTCGCCGTGCAGAACGGGAGCGCTCGACGAGGCTAGAAGGGTCCGGTCGAGGTCGAAAAAGGCTGCCGCTTGGCCCATGTGGCCAACGCTAGCTCAGACCGTCTCGTGGGAAGGCTGGGGAGGCTCGCTCAAGCGCCCCGCAGCTGGCGCAGCACGTAGGGAAGGATCCCTCCGTGTCGGTAGTAGTCGGCTTCCTTGGGGGTGTCGATACGCAGAGTGACGGTGAACGCAACGTTGCTTGCGTCAGGCCGCGTCGCCGTCACCGACAGCGTGCGCGCCATAGGGCCTTCAGGTCCCGCGCTCGCGATTCCCGCCACGTCGAAAACTTCCTCCCCCGTCAATCCCAGGCTGTCAGCTGTGTCACCTTCGCCGTACTGCAGGGGAGCAATGCCCATCCCGACGAGATTCGACCGGTGGATACGCTCGAAGCTTTCGGCGAGGACGGCCTTGACCCCGAGGAGTGCGGTGCCCTTGGCCGCCCAGTCGCGCGACGACCCCGATCCGTACTCTTTGCCCGCGAGGATGACGAGAGGGACGCCGTCGGCCTGGTATCGCATCGATGCGTCATAGATCGGCATCGTCTCCCCGTCGGGCAGGTGCCGAGTCACTCCCCCTTCAGTACCTGGTGCCATCTGGTTGCGCAACCTTATGTTCGCGAAGGTGCCTCTGATCATGACCTCGTGATTGCCGCGTCGCGCTCCGAAGGAGTTGAAGTCGGCCACGTCCACGCCGCCGTCCGCGAGCCACCGTCCGGCTGGTCCGTCGCGTCGGATGTTGCCCGCCGGGGAGATGTGGTCGGTGGTGACACTGTCGGCGAGCTTCGCCAGGACCCTCGCCCCGGTTATGTCACGAACCGGTTCGGGTGTCATCGACATGCCGTCGAAGTACGGCGGCTTACGGACATACGTCGACTTGTTGTCCCATACGTATGCGTCACCTGCGGGGACGTCCAGGCCCCGCCAGCGTTCGTCACCCGCATATACCGAGCCGTACGACGTGGCGAACATTCCAGGTTCGATGGACGAGCCGACGACGTCGGCTACCTCAGCCGGCGACGGCCAGATCTCAGCGAGGTACACCGGCTTGCCTTCAGCGTCCAAGCCGAGCGGCTCCCTGGTCAAGTCGACCGACATCGAGCCTGCGAGCGCATAGGCGACAACCAGCGGCGGCGAAGCAAGGTAGTTCATTCGCACGTCGGGGCTGATACGGCCCTCGAAGTTCCTGTTCCCTGACAGCACGGCGACCGCGGCCAGGTCCGAGGAGTTGATCGCCGCCGAGATCGGCGTGGCGAGCGGGCCGCTGTTGCCGATGCAGGTGGTGCAGCCAAAGCCGACGAGGTCGAAGCCAAGCTTGTCGAGGTATTCGACGAGACCGGCAGCTTTCAGGTAGTCCATGACCACAGTCGAGCCCGGAGCGAGGCTCGTCTTGACCCACGGCTTCGTGGCGAGACCGCGTTCAACGGCACGCTTGGCTAGAAGCCCGGCGGCGACCATGACCGAAGGGTTGGACGTGTTGGTGCAGGAGGTAATGGCTGCGATCACCACGTGGCCGTGGTCGACGTCGAAGCTGGTGCCGTCTTCGAGAGCGACTGGGGTGGGCGCCGATGGCGCTCCGCCGTCATTGCTTTTTCCGAGAACTTTCGCCGCCGCCGCTGGGTAGCGCTGCGCTGCCTGGTCGAGACGGACACGGTCCTGGGGTCTCGCGGGCCCGGCGATTGAAGGAACAATCTCAGACAGGTCGAGGCTCAGCCGTTCGGAGAAGTCCGGGTCGTGAATCGGGTCGTGCCAGAGCCCCTGCTCTTTGGCGTAGGCCTCCACGAGCGCCACCCTCTCGACGCTTCGACCGGTCAGGCGAAGGTAGCGAAGCGTCTCGGCGTCGATCGGGAAGATAGCGCACGTCGATCCGTACTCGGGCGACATGTTACCGATCGTTGCCCGGTTGGCGAGGGGGACCGACGAAACTCCCTCCCCGTAGAACTCGACGAACTTCCCGACCACCCCATGAGCGCGGAGCATTTCGGTGACGGTCAGCACCAGGTCGGTTGCGGTCGAGCCGGAAGGGAGCTCGCCGGTGAGCTTGAATCCTACGACGCGAGGCGTCAGCATCGAAACCGGCTGGCCGAGCATCGCCGCCTCGGCCTCGATACCGCCGACCCCCCAGCCGAGCACGCCTAGACCGTTGATCATCGTCGTGTGGGAGTCCGTGCCGAGAAGCGTGTCTGGGTAGGCGCGCCCGTCGTCGTCGGTGAAAACGACCCTCGCTAGGTACTCGAGGTTTACCTGGTGGCATATGCCGGTGTCCGGTGGGACGACTTTGAGCGTATCGAACGCATCCTGGCCCCAGCGAAGGAAGCGATAACGCTCCTCGTTGCGCTCGAATTCGAGCTCGGCGTTCCTCGCGAACGCGCTGGGTGAACCGTAGAAGTCGGCGATCACCGAGTGGTCGATTACCAACTCGGCCGGTATCAGGGGATTCACCCGGGCCGGGTCGCCGCCCAGGGCCCGCATGGCGTCGCGCATCGCTGCGAGGTCGACCACCGCTGGCACCCCGGTGAAGTCCTGCATGAGGATCCGCGCAGGAGCGAAGGCGATCTCGCGATCAGGCTCGGCGGCAGGATCCCACGCTACGAGAGCATCGACGTCGGCTCCGGTGACGGTGACCCCGTCCTCGTGGCGGAGCAAATTCTCCAGAAGGATCTTGAGCGAGAACGGTAGGCGCCCGAACCCTTGGAGCGAGTCGAGGCGAAAGATCTCGTAGCCTCGCTCGCCTACCGTTAGCTTCGACCGAGCACCGAAGCTGTCCATGTGTTGAGAGTTTCCGACGGCCATGCCTAGAAGCTACAGCCCCACGTCCGGGTGGCGCAGGTTGAACATAGAAGTGCCGGCCGCACGCCGCTCGAATCAAGCGGCGTGGACCGGCACCCTAGTGTTGTCGAGTCTCGGCGCAGGGCCTATTCGGCCGGAGCCGGGTATACCTCCGCAATGTACTTGTCAACCTGTGACGTCGGAAGCCGGAAGTATTGGGCGCCGTAGTAGACCACGAGGCTGAACGCCGCTACGACTAGGAGGTCCACGTAGAACGGGATGGCAAGTGTACCCCCGTTCAGGATGTGCTCGAAACCGTAGTACCCGTTAAAGGGATGCCCGGTGCCGAACTGGCCGAACCAAGAGATGATACCCATCCCGACGAGGTACGGGACGACCCATATAGCAGCAGTCCAATCGATGTCCGGTTTGTGTGGATTGAGGTTGAAGACGAACGAGGCGCCGATCAGTATCACGCCGATGATGAAGAACACCATCAACGTCGCGTACGTCACCCACCCGGACCAATAGACGATCCAGTTGGCGAGAATAAACGACACCGGGGCAAGAATGTCAGCTGCCGGCAGCCTGTACGATCTCGGCAGGTCAGCCTTCGTCTTTCGGAGCGCTCCGAGCGCAAGCGGGGCTCCGGCGTACATGATCACCGACGCCGATGTGATCACCCCGACCATGCTGTTCCAGCTCGGGAAGGGCAGCAGGAACAGGATTCCCACCGCTGACGTTACGAGGATTGCGACCGTCGGCACCTTGAACTTGTTGTTCTTCTCGAAGGCGTCCGGCACGTAGCCGTTCTTGGAGAGGCCGAAGCTAATCCGAGAAGCGGAGGTCAAGTAGATCAACGCAGTGCCGCCGGGAGACACAGCAGCATCAACTCTCAAGATCCAGGCAAGCCATCCGATCCCCGCGAGTTTCGCGACGGTGAAGAACGGCGACGCTTGGAGTGCGAGGATTGCGGCGTCCTTGGTCTTCGGGTCGTTGAGGTTCGCCCACGTCCCGGCCTCGGTTAGAAGCTTCGGGTCGAGAGCGCCGATGAAGGCCACCTGGA
>JAKBBS010000314.1 GCA_021808425.1 Actinomycetes bacterium | reverse complement strand
GCCGCTGCGAGGAGCGAGCGCATCTCGGCTTTGTCTCTCGTGGCCCGGACGGCCTCCGGCGGGTTGTGGGGCAGACCGAGCCGCTCGGAGGCTTTCGACGCTGCCACGATGCCTCGATCGTCGACGGCGAGCACCGCGTCGAGGCGCGAGCGAGAATGCAGAGAACATATGGCTTCGACCGCCGATTCGAGATCGTCCATAGGCACGACAACCGACGTGTCGCCCATCATCGCTGCCATCGCTTGGGCGTGCTCCGAACCTACGACCACCTCGACACCGAGGCTTCTTGCTGCGGCCATGAAGTCCGCGGCACGGTAGGTCGCCGTCGGCAGCAGCAGAAGAATCCGGCTCATACGCATAGGATGGCCTACGCCGACCAGAGATGGGCACTATATGACCGACAACAAACCTGACGAGCCGAGCGAGAGCACCGCATCGACCGAGGTACCCATGGAATCCTCTGAGACCCAGGTGCTAGAGGTGAGCAGGGCCGCCCTACGGAAAATCCTCCAACTTCGAGCCGAGGAAGCCGATGCCGCATCCCTGGCGTTGTGGGTGCAGATAAGCGGGGTCAACGGCGCCGCGTACAGCTACGAGATGTTCTTCCAGGCTGCGAGCGACGCTGCACCCGACGACTGGACCTCCAGCCAAGGGGAGCTGAGCGTCGTGGTGCCCGCCTCGAGCATTGCCCAGATGACAGGATCCGTGCTCGACACGAACAAGGACCTTCTCGCCGGCGGGATGGTCATCCGTAACCCGAACACCCCCCCTTCCCCACGAAGCCCGCTGATGGACGGCCCGCTGCCGGATCTGAGCGGCGACGTCGCTCAGCGCGTCGCCCAGGTCCTAGACGCCCAGATCAATCCCGCTATCGCAAGTCACGGCGGCAGGGCGGACCTGGTAGCGGTCGACGACGACATCGCCTACCTTCGCTTGAGCGGTGGCTGCGCCGGATGCGGCATGGCAGCGGTGACTTTGAGTCAGGGGATCGAAGTGGCGATCAAGCAGTCCGTGCCTGAGATCGCGCGGGTTGTCGACGTCACCGACCATGCGTCGGGCACGAACCCCTACTACGAGCCGGCCAAGAAATAGACCCGCACGGCGCGGAGCGCGCGACACGCGCGCACAGCAACAGCAACAGCAACAGCAACAGCAACAGCAACAGCAACAGCAACAGCAACAGCAACAGCAACAGCAACATCTTGGCGGTCGGAGTCGACGTCGCAGAAGCGCGCAAAGGCTTCGACCTTGTGGCACTGGACGACCGGCGCAGGATCGTGGGCAGCTACGGGGGATTGTCGGTGACCGACGCCGTGCGGCTGGTGGCTGAAGAGATTCGTCCTGTCGTCGTGTGTATCGATTCACCGCCTGGGTGGGCGCATTCCGGTAGGAGCCGGGCCGCGGAACGCGAGCTCGCCGGGCTCGGATTCCCGGCTTTCCCGGTGGGCGCCGACCCAGGAGATCACCCGTTCTACCGTTGGATGCGCGCCGGGATCGGCCTCTACCAGGCCCTTGCGGGCTCCTACCCCCGCTATCGCGGCGGGGACCTGCGCAACACGGCCTTCGAGGTCTACCCGCACGCCTCGGCACAACGCCTGGCCGGGCAACGCCGTCCGGCCGGGACGACCAAGACGACGTTCCGGCGAGCCGCTCTCGGCGCGCACGGCGTCGACGAAGCCGAGCTAACCAACATCGACCGCGTCGACGCCGCTTTGTGCGCCTTGACCGGCTTGCTCGCCCTGCAGGGCGACTTCCAGGTGGTCGGGGACCCGGTCGACGGTGTCGTCGTGGTTCCGAACTGAACCGCTAGTGTCCGGGTCAACGTTTCCCGAACTTCGAGGAGAGTCCATGTCGAATCCATCCGGCCACTCCGCGACGACTGGCCGGGGCGAGTGAGCCCCGTCTCGGCGTCGAGCGCCCGGCGCACGCACATGAGCGCCGAGACCATCCACGGGATGATCTACTTCAGTCCGCTCGCCCGAGCCGCCTACGCGGGAATAGGGATCACCGACCAGCGGATGGGTTACTTCGCTTCGCGTTCCGCGGCGATGGGACCCGTCGCCGCGGAAGTGACGATCGCAACGTTCTTCAACTTCCATCCCCGGGCGGTCACGAGAGTGATCCCCCAAGCGTGGGAGATCGCAGCACCCGAGTCCATCCTCGGCGCCCGCCTGGAAGCGGTCGACCGGACACTGCGCCAAGCTTGGGGCGACAACGTGGACGGCGCCGAGGTGGCCGAGGCGGCAGATCTGGCGCGTAGCGCTGCGGAGAGAGCAGCGACCCGTCCGCAGGGACGGCCTTTGTTCGCCGGCCACGCCAGCCTCCCCTGGGCCAGCGAGGCACATCTGGTGCTGTGGCAAGCGCAGACACTGCTTCGTGAGTACCGAGGCGACGGCCACGTCGCATTGCTCATGAGCGAAGGGCTCGACGGCGTGGAAGCCCTGATCGTCCACGCCGCAACCGGAGACGTTCCGGGAGCCACCCTGCAAGCCATGAGAGAGTGGAACGACGACGAATGGGCCGATGGCGTAGCCAGGGTACGGTCGCGCGGCTGGCTCGAAGCCGGAGAGGAGCTCTCCCTTAGCCCGTCAGGCCGGGAGCACCGCCAGTCGGTCGAGGACCGAACAGACGCGCTCGCCGCATTCCCCTATGAAGCTATCGGCGAGGACGGATGCGAACGCCTGAGAGCGTTGGCCGTGCCGCTCTCCAAGGCGATCATCGCCGGCGACGTGGGATTCCCGCCGATGCTCGCCGCGCGCCTAGCCAAAGTCAGCTGACCATCGGCTAAGCGTCGCCCGGGCCTCGACCCGCGCACCTCGGCAGCCCTTCAGCGTCGATGGACCGTCACTGCATACGCGGACCCCTCGTCAAACGTTTCCCGGTCCCACGAGGACCAACGCTCCGCGAGTCGCAGCCCGCTCTGAGCGCAGGCAGCGTCGTAGTCCTCGAGCTCGTATTTCCCGTAACCGTGACGGCCGTCGAGGCCGAACCCGGCGATCATCGCCCCTCCGACACCGACGTGCGCTGCACACGACGCCACCAGGGCAGCGCGACGCGACGGTTCGCAGAAGAGCGGGACGTTTCCTGCCAGGACGACCACGTCGAAGCGTCTGGCGAGATCCAACGAAGCAAGATCGGCTTCCACCCAGTCGATCCCGGGGCCGAGCCGCCTGGCTTTCGCGATCATGGACGCGTTGACGTCGACGCCGACCACGTCAAGGCCATATTTAGCCAGCTCGATCGAAACCCGCCCGGTTCCGCACCCCGCGTCAAGAACACTTGCCGGCGCGAACGACATCACAAGGCGAGCTTCGCCGTGCATGTCCATTCCCGTGCGGGCGAGCGCGTCGAAGCGTGCCTGGTAGGCCTCGCCGTCAAAATCGGACCCTGAGATCTCGGTCATGAATTGAATCCTTGCACGTCGTCTCCGGCTCCGTTCCCACTTCCGTCTCCGGCTCCGTTCCGACTTCGACGTGTGATGCATCTGCCGGCCTTTGATATCTTGAGCTGCCTATGACAGAAACAGAGCAGCGCTACGCTCGGGTAAGCGACGGGTTCGGTTCCCGGTTGGCTGGAGTCGGTCCCGGACAGTGGTCGGCCCCCACACCGTGCAGCGAC
>JAKBBS010000313.1 GCA_021808425.1 Actinomycetes bacterium | reverse complement strand
CCGATCTTGGTCACATCCGAAAGCAGCTCCCAAACTTTGTCGGCTGGGGCATTCATGTGAACTGTCACTGATCCGCGCATGTCCGCAAGCTAGCACCGCCCGATCGGAATGCATTGTGGCAAACTTGGCCGTACCAAGGGCCGCGTGTTCCGAGCGGCCCCAAGCGACGACGGGTAGGAGAGATCGTGCTGGTAGCGCTCAATGTCAACGACTTCCTCGATCGGGCAGCGACCGTCTACCCGCAGCGGGTGGCGATAGTCGACGACCCTTCGGCAGCGGCTCCGCTCGGCGAGCTCACCTATTCGAACTTCGAGTCGAGAGCGAGGGGGATGGCGCTCCACCTCGAAGCGATGGGCGTCGGACAGGGCGACAGGGTCGCGATAGTCAGTCCGAATGCAGCCAAGTTCATGATCTCCTACTTCGGTGTGAGCGGCTACGGACGTGTTCTGGTGCCTGTGAATTACCGCTTGACCTCCGAGGAGGTGCAGTACATCGTCGATCACTCCGGGGCGTCGGTGGTTCTGGTCGACCCTGAGATCGCCGAGTCCCTTGCCTCGCTTCGCGCGCCACGCAAGATTCTCCTCGACGGCGTCGATGACGCCGAGCTTTTCGCTCCGGCTGCCCCGGGGCAGCAACCGCGCGTAGGGACCTTCGACGAGAACGCGACGGCGAGCATCAACTACACGAGCGGGACAACGGCCCGGCCGAAGGGGGTGCAACTCACACACCGGAACTGCTGGATCAACGCCGCCCTCTTCGGTTGGCACACTACCGTCGGCGAGCGCGAAGTGTTCCTCCATACGCTTCCGATGTTCCACTGCAACGGGTGGGGAATGCCGTACGCGGTGACCGCTATGGGAGCCAAGCAGGTCGTACAACGAAAGATCGACGGCGAGCAGATACTCGAGCGCATCGACCGCCACGGGGTTACGTTGATGTGCGGCGCCCCAGCGGTCGTCGCGGCGGTTCTCGACGCGGGCCGCGCAAGGCGTGACCGAGGGGTAGACGTCCCAGGCCGGGACCGGGTGCGAATCGTCGTGGCAGGCGCGCCGCCGCCGTCGAAGATCATCGAGAGGGTCGGCACCGAGTTGGGGTGGGAGTTCATCCAGATCTACGGCCTCACCGAGACTTCGCCGCTGCTCACCGTCAACAGGGCGCGAGCTGAGTGGGACGACCTTGACGCATCCGAGAAAGCCCAACTCCTGAGCCGTGCCGGCGTTCCAGCGCTCGGTGTGCGCATCGCCACCAACGACGACGGGGAGGTCTTGGCTCAGAGCAACCACGTATTCGCCGGCTACTGGGAGCAGCCGGAGGAGACCGAGAAGGCGCTCGGCGACGGGTGGTTCCACACCGGAGACGGCGGCTATGTGACCGGTGACAGTTACCTAGTCATATCGGATCGTAAAAAGGACGTGATCATCACGGGCGGGGAGAACGTCTCGTCGATCGAGGTCGAAGACTGCCTTTACCAGCACCCTGGCGTAGCCGAGGTGGCGGTTATAGGCGTTCCCGATGATCGCTGGGGCGAGACGATCAAAGCTCTCGTGGTACCCAGGCCCGGTCTTGCAGTCGACGAGGACGACCTGATCGCGTTCTGTCGCGAGCGGATGGCGCATTTCAAGTGCCCGACGTCGGTCGAGATGCGCGAGTCCTTGGTCCGGACCGCCACCGGTAAGCTCCAGAAGTTCAAGCTGCGGGCACCGTACTGGGAGGGTAGGGACAGACTCGTCTCGGGTGGCTGACCTCTAAGCAGCCCACGGCGACGTGACCACCAGCATCAAGTTGCGCCGCAAGCCGACGGGAAGACCTCCTGCTGTCGGTAATGTGACAAGACGATCTGACGGAGGTACGAAATGCGAAACTTTGCCACTTTGATAGCCCGGTCCGTGCTTGGCTCATACTTGTCGGTGCACGGGGCGCAGAAGCTCTTCGGCTCCTTTGGCGGCCCGGGTCTCGACGCTGCCGGGGCAGGCTTCGAGAAGATGGGCCTCCGGCCGGGCAAGACGATGGCTACCCTTGCCGGCGCCAGCGAGCTCGGCGGCGGCCTGCTGACGGCCACCGGCGTCGCCTATCCTCTCGGCCCCCTGGCTATCGGCGGCGCGATGGCAGTGGCCTCTACAGTCCACCGCCGCCAGGGCCCGATGGCGGCCAAAGGTGGCTTCGAACTGCCGTTGACCAACTTCTCGCTGGCGCTGCTTCTAGGTGCGAGCGGCCCCGGGCGTCTTCGACTAGGCCCGCACCTGCCGAGAAAGCTTGCGAGGCTCAGCTTCCTAGGTGGGCTCGCGCTGACGGGGGTTGCCCTCTCCCAGGTGCTGCGCGCCAAGCCGCCGGTCCCAGCCAGCGCGAGCAGCGCGGCATCGAAACCGGACGGCGAAGAAGCCGCCCCGTCGCCGGCTAGTTCCTCGGCTGCCGGCTAGTCGCTAGTGGCCGACACCACCTCGATGCCGGCGCTGTTCATCGGCCACGGCAGCCCCATGAATACTTTGGAACTGAACCGCTACACCGTCGCCTGGCGCGAGCTCGGGGCAAACCTGCCGCGACCGCGAGCTATCCTCGCGATCTCTGCCCACTGGTATATCGGCGCAACCGCGGTGACCTCAATGGCCAAGCCTCGTGTCATACACGACTTCTACGGGTTCCCGCCGGAGCTGTTCGCATTCGACTACCCCGCCCCCGGGGCGCCCGAGGTAGCCGAACAGGTCGCCGAAGTAGCGAAGCCCGTGTGGGTCGGCTCGGACGCCGACAGCTGGGGCCTGGACCACGGCACATGGTCGGTGCTCGCCCATCTCTACCCAGAGGCGGATATTCCTGTCGTGCAGCTCTCGATAGACGCGTCCAAAGACTTGAGCTACCACTTCGACCTCGGAAGCCGCCTCTCACCCCTGAGCAACGACGGTGTCCTGATCGTCGCTTCAGGGAACGTCGTGCACAACCTTGGGAGGATGAACTGGGGGCACCCCGATAGCGGGTTCGACTGGGCGCAGCGCTTCGACGAAGCTGCCCGTGTCGCGATGACCGGTGACCCGGCGTCGGCGCTCGGGTTGGGTCGACACCCAGACTTTCAAGTTGCGGCGCCTACCCCCGATCATTTCCTCCCGCTCGTGTACCTGGCCGGGATCGCCGATGCGGTGGGGCGCCCGGCCGAGTCGTTCAGCGAGGGTTACGCCATGGGCTCGCTGTCCATGACGTCGTATCGCGTGGGCGAGCTGTAGCAAGACCTCGAGATCTAGACGGTACTGGTCCGGACGGCGCCGGGGCGTGGCAGGGACTCTACAAGGGCTTGGCAGGGGCTTGGCAGGGACTCTACAAGGGCTTGGCAGGGGCTTGGCAGGGGCTCTACAAGGGCTCTACAGGTCGGCGACCGCCGCCACCAGCTTCTGCAAGGTGTCCTTGGCATCACCGAAAAGCATGACGGTTTTATCGTTGAAAAGCAGCTCATTGTCGATTCCGGCGAAGCCGGGCCGCATCGAGCGTTTGAGGAACACGATGTGCGCAGCCCGATCGGTGTGAATGATCGGCATACCATATATGGGGCTTCCGGGGCTGTCGACAGCGGCAGGGTTGACAGTGTCGTTGGCGCCGACCACCAAGGCCACGTCGGTCGTCGCCATCTCCGCGTTCGCCTCGTCCATCT
>JAKBBS010000049.1 GCA_021808425.1 Actinomycetes bacterium | reverse complement strand
TAGCCCCTGCGCTAGTCTGTGTCCTCCCATACGGGGGTGTAGCTCAGCCCGGAAGAGCGCTACGTTCGCAACGTAGAAGTCGTGGGTTCAAGTCCCATCACCTCCACCCGTTACCTGGCCGTCTCGCGCCCCTCTGCGTAGGGGCAACCCGCTGACGTGCGGTTTCGCGCTCCACTCGATCACCGTCGGGCGTGATTGAGGGCAGAATTTGTGGACTCCTGATCAAAACTGCCCTACGCAGCGGTAGGCAGCCGAGGTCGCGCCACCCCAGCCGCACGGTGGCCATTCGCGTCTCGCTGGCCGAGCGGGCGTGGCGGTGCCGTACGCTGCGGTAGCGCAGCTACGGCAGTCGCCCTGATCGGCGTTTGCGGCGGTGAGGGGCCGACCGAGCGGAAGGCGTACGCATTTCGGCCCCATCCCCGGCGTCCGGATCCGGCGGGCACGCCCGCCGGTCTGGGTTGTCGACGCCTCGTGGATCATCCCGCCTTCGAGCGTGCGGCAGTAGCTTCGGTGCAGCATGGCACGGATCGACGACCTCCTCCTACGAGTATCCGACTCTCAGCTTCGGGCCGAACTGACGTCGGCCGTCGCTGAGGTCAGGCGAACCAAGGACTTCGGTCTGGTCTTCGAGTCACATCTACCCGAGACTGGTCGCCTGCCGTCCCATCCGGTCCGCCGAGGCGTCAAGGTGACCGAGCGGGCCAAGGGCGAAGATTCGCTCTACCTCGTAGCGTCGATCAATGGTCCGACCGCCAAGCTCGTGCCACTGCGAGATGCCGACGGCATCGCCATCCCAGCTGAGGAGCAGACGCCGGTCGAGCTGTCCCTCACAGAGCTCGTCGTGGTGGCCGAGTTCGGGGACCCGGTCTATCCCGGCCTCAGGTCCGTGGGCTCTGTCAGGCGTGGCGGCGACAAGCCGGCCCATGTGGTCATCGACGGTGAGAACTACCACGCGCTCGAGGCTCTCCAGTTCACGCACGCTGGCAAGGTTGACTGCATCTACCTCGATCCGCCGTACAACGCTGGGCGGCGCGACTGGAAGTATAACAACAACTATGTCGACGAGGCCGACATCTATCGGCACTCCAAGTGGCTCGCTTTCATGGAGCGGCGACTGAAATTGGCGAAAAGGCTTCTGAACCCGGAGAAGTCAGTGCTCATCGTCACCATTGACGAGAAAGAGTATCTCCGGCTCGGCCTTCTGCTGGAGCAGCTCTTCGAGGGTGCCTACATCGAGATGGTGACGAGCATCATCAGCGCCAAAGGAGCTTATCGCCGAGGCCATTTCTCGCGGGTGGAGGAGCACATCTTCTTCGTCAGCATCGGCGATGCGGCCGTCCGCCCATGGGTCACCAACATGTTGCCCAGTTACAGAGGAGTCGAAGATGCCGAGGAGGAGGAGGACGCTGCGGCCGATGACGATCTTGATCCGGATGAAATTGTGCCGGAGCCGATCGAATGGCTCGGTCTGAGACGTCGGGAGCCGTCCAGCGTGCGTGGCTCACGCCCCAACCAGTTCTACGCGATCTTCGTGAACGAGCAGGACGGCACCCTCCACTCGATCAGCCACCCGATCGATGACGACGTTGACCGCGAGACAGTCGAGGTTCCCGAGGGCACTGTTGCGCTCTGGCCGCTGAAACCAGATGGCGCCGAGATGTTGTGGGGCCTAACGCCTGACGTGCTCAGGCGTAACTGGGCGGAAGGCTGGGCACGCGTCAACAACTGGAAGCCGGCCACGAAGAAAGGGACGGTCCAATATCTCCCAGGCGGCACGATCGACCGGGTCCACTCCGGTGCGATCACCATCACCGGGCGAGCATCGAACGGTTCGGTCGAAGGCTACGTCACCCCGGACATCACCCGAGGCGTAACGCCTAAGCGAGTCTGGCACTTGGCGTCGCACAATGCTGAGACGGGTGGGACGAACATCGTCTCGGCCCTTGTGCCCGGACGACGTTTCCCCTACCCCAAGTCGCTCTACGCCGTCGAGGACACTGTTCGCTTCGTCGTGGGTGACAAACCGGACGCGGTGGTGCTCGACTTCTTCGGAGGCAGTGGCACCACCGTCCACGCGGTCATGCGGCTGAACCGTCAGGATCAGGGCAGTCGTCAGTCAATCCTCGTGACCAACAACGAAGTGTCGGAGCGTGAAGCGGCCCGACTGACCGCGGATGGATTCGGACCCGGTGACCCCGAATGGGAAACCATTGGCATCTTCCAACACGTCACCCGACCGCGGATCGAGGCGGCCGTCACGGGCATGACGCATCGAGGCACGCCTGCCCGGCGCCAGTATAATTACGTCGACGAGTTCGCGCTGTCCGAGGGGTTCGAGGAGAACGTCGAGTTCTTCGAGCTGACCTACCAGGACGCGGCGGCGATCGAGTTGGATCTCGCGTTCGAAGCCATAGCTCCTCTCCTCTGGCTGAGGGCCGGAGCGCAGGGTTCAATGATCACGAGCCACAGCGAAACCGGGTTTGCGTGGACCGATCGCTACGGCGTGCTGTGGGACACCGACCGCTGGCGAGCCTTCATCTCGGCTGCGCCTGACGCGGCGACGACCGCCTTCATCGTGACGGACTCGGCGACGGCATTCACGTCAGTCGTCTCCGAACTCCCGGCAGGCATCGAGCCCGTGCGGCTGTACGAGAACTACCTGACGACGTTCGCAATCAACCAGGTAGAACCAGATTGAAGTTCGAGCTGATTGACTACCAGCGCGAGGCGGCGTCGGAGGTGCTCAAGCGCTTGTCCCGCGCTCAGAACGACTGGCGAGGCTTTGGCGCTCGTTCGGCCTTTGCTCTTTCCGCCATGACCGGAGCCGGAAAGACCGTGATCGCTACCGCCGTGATCGAGGCGATGCTGTTCGGCTCGGCGGACCTGGGCATCGAGGCAGACACGAGGGCGACGTTCCTTTGGGTGACCGATGACCCGGCACTCAACCGGCAGACGCGCAACAAGATGATGGCCGCCTCCGACCTGCTAAGCGGCAACCAGTTGGAGATTCTGAACGACGGGCATTTCGAGCCGACCCTCAACCCCGGGAGGGTCTACTTCCTCAACATCCAGCAGTTGGGCAAGAACGCTTCGTTTGCCAACGTGGCGGGGGACAGCTTCCGGAATAAGACCGGCTGGGAGATCATCGGCGACACCATTAGGTCGGGAACGACCGACCTGTACGTGGTTGTCGATGAGGCGCACCGCGGCATGAGGGCTACCACCGAACGGGCTTCCATTGTGCGGCAGATCATCGACGGTCGCCCGGGCCTCAATCCTCCTGCGCCGTCGGTCTTAGGCATCTCAGCGACCATCGAGCGCTTCAGGACGGCCATGGCCGAGGTCACCGCGCGCACGCTGTACGAACCGGTCGAAGTCCATATCGAACGGGTGCGGGCGTCAGGTCTCGTCAAAGACCGCATTGAGCTATTCGAACCCGATGAGTCGGGTACGTTCTCGACCACTCTGCTGCGCGAAGCCGTCAGCAAGACGCGGGAGTCCGATGACTTGTGGGCGGCCTACGCGGTAGCGGAGAACGAACCCCGCGTCCTACCGATCTTGGTGATCCAAGTGCCGGATAAGGCGAGCGATGCCGGCCTCGCCGAACTCGTGACGGTGGTCGACCAGGAATGGCCGGGTCTCGGCAAGTATTCGGTGGTCAACGTCTTCGGCGAGCACACCGACTTCGTGGTCGGCACCCGTACCGTGCGCTATGTAGCGCCCGAGACGATCGAGGACAACCAGCATGTTCGCGTGGTGCTCGCCAAAGAAGCGATCTCGACGGGGTGGGACTGCCCGCGGGCCGAAGTCCTCTACAGCGAACGTCCAGCCTCGGATGCCACCCACATTGCCCAGGTGGTCGGCCGCATGGTGCGCCAGCCCCTGGCTCGCCGCATCACGACGGACGACTCGCTGAACTCGGTTTGGTGCTACCTGCCCAGGTTCAAGATGAGCGCCCTTTCGGCGATCGTCACCGAACTCAACGCTCCCGGTGAGGTCGGCTCGGCGGCCGAAGTAGTCATCCACGCGGCACTGTTCGAACGCAACATCAAGCTCGACCCTGCTGTGTTCGAGGTCATCGAGTCGGCACCTTGTCTCCCCGCTCCAAACCCGCTGGCCAATCCGATCCGTCGCGCCAAGGCCCTCGCCAAACTGTTGACGGACGACTCCCGCGAACCTGCGCTCCTGCCCGGGGCTGGAGGCGAGCTGACCGAGAAGCTCAATAACCGGTTCGCCGGTCTGATGGTCGAGCATTCCGGGCTGGTTGCCAAGAACGTCGACGATATCGAGACCATGCAGGGCCGACACACCATCTACGGGTTCGAATCCGCAGACGCCAAGGCTGTGCCCCGCACCATCGCGACGGCAGCCCGCGACATAGACCGGGACACTCGGCGCATCGTCGCCAGCGTCAAAGAGGGCGTCGCCAAGGACTACCTGAAGCACGTGGTCGATACTGCCGACTCCGGGGTCGACATCCTTGCCGAGCGCACCAAGCTGGCGGCGCTCATCCGCGTGCCCGAAGTGATCGACTCGATTCAGGCAGCTGCGAACGACTGGGTAGTCGAACAGCTGGGCAAGTTCCGAGTACCGATTAAGCACAGCACCGGCGCCACTAAGGAGGCGTTCCTGCGGGTACAGGGACAGACCACCGCCCCTGAGCCGGTCAGCATCGAACTGCCCACCACCCTCAGGGCCAGTACCCGCGAGTCGAACGCCGAAGACGCACCGACTCTACCGACCTTCCCGAAACACCTATTCGTCAACAAGGAGGGTGTCTTTCCGGTCAAGCTCAACTCGTGGGAAACGACCGTCCTCAAGACCGAGATCAGCCGTAAGGAATTCATTGCTTGGTACCGCAACCCGTCGCGAGCCACGGTGTCGGCTCACCGCATCGGCTATCAGACGGGCGATGACGACTGGGCGTCCCTGCAGGTTGACTTTCTGATCGTGTCTGGCCTCCCAGGAGGCAAGCTTGGCGTCTCGCTGATTGACCCGCACGGCGACCACCTGGCCGACGCCGTGCCGAAGCTCAAGGGGCTGGCGTCGTTTGCCCAAGAGTACGGCAACCAGTTCGTTCGCATCGAGTCGATCGCTGAGGTCGAGGGCGACTTGCGTGTCCTGGATCTCCTGCGCGACGAAGTGCGCGAGGCCATCGAGTCCTATTCGGGCGCTCAGGCCACGCCACTTTACGAAGGTCCAGTCGCGGTGAGCTATGTGTGAGACCGAGCAGTCGTCCGGCTCGTAACTTCGTGATCGGCGGATCAGTGTTTTCCCCCGCCACCATCGGTTGCCGATTTTGGCTGCCTCTTGCATACGCACAAGCCGCTGACCAGCATGTTTGGGTCGGCGGCTTGTCGTTTATGGGGCGAGTTTGTGGGGTCCTACTCAACTCCTGCGTAGGGCAAAAAGGCGGTGCGCCAGGGCACGGGCGGGGCGACACGCTGCGGTTTCGCGCCTCGAGGCAGGCGGTGTTCGAGCGCTGCCCAGGGCGTGCCCTATGCAGCGCCATGCAGCCGCCCTACTCAACGGCGCTCGGAGCTATCGGCACCTCGGGGCGCTGATCGTGCTGCTGACCGGCGATCTGGCGGCCATCGCCGCCGGTCGCTGTTGCCGCCGCCGGCCGTAGTTGGTTGAGTGCTGCGCACGACCACAGTGTGGCCGGATCGACATCGCGACGCCGATTTTCGGAGTCGCCCCCACATCCACCGCGGGTGCCCCGAATAGGGGAGGGGCGCGGGAAACGTCACCGGGCGGATGTTACGGGAACGGCCGGGACCGGGGCGTGTTCGGCTTGGATGGTGATCGTCGAGGGTTCCCTTCCGTACGCAGCATCCGCTTGGCGTGGTGGTCAGCCGGCCGCGGTGTGGCCTGACCGATGATTGCGCCGCGCCGCGCCGCGCCGTACTGGTCTGGACGCCGAAATGCCGACTCGTGGGAGGCTGACCTCATGCGGAGGCTGACCTTTGGGATGAACCTGAGTCTGGACGGCTACATCGCTGCGCCCGGCGACGACCTCGGCTGGAGCGTGCCGTGCGACGAGCTGTTCCAGTGGTGGTCCGACCGAGTGGGGACGACGGATCTGGCGCTGTATGGACGCAAACTGTGGGAGACGATGAGCTCCTACTGGCCGACCGCCGACCAGCAGCCCGGCGCCACACCGGCGGAGATCGAGTTCGCCCGCCGCTGGCAGGACATGGCAAAGGTGGTGTTCTCCTCGACGACCCGCGCGGTCGACTGGAACACCCGCCTGGTCACTGGCGACGCTGTCACCGAGATCACCCGGCTCAAGGCCGAGGATGGCGGTCCCATGGACATCGGCGGCGCCACCCTCGCCGCAGCGGCCATGCGGGCCGGGCTGATCGACGAGTACGTGCTGGCCACCGCACCGGTCTTGGTGGGTGGCGGCACGCCGTTCTTCACGGCACTGGACAACTGGGTGAACCTGAACCTGGTGGAGACCCGGACGTTCACCGGCGGCGTGGTCCTGACCAGGTACGAGACCAGGCGCTGAATATCCGACCTGCGGATCGGCGCGGGCTTTGGGCCACCCAAGGATCCCCTCGACGGCTTCTGGCACCTCTTCGTTCGCGCTGGACGCTGGCGGTTCGACCCAGACCCTGCCGATCGTGTGGTCGCCGTCATGGACTTGACGACCGAGCAGGCGTGGCGGCTGCTCACCAACAATCTGCGCGGCGAAGCGGGCGTTGACCTGGGGATGTCGGGGATGAGGGCATCATCGAGGCGCTCCTCGTGACCCGGGCAGTCATTGGCGTGCCCAAGTGACTGTTCCGCTGACCGAAGCGGCTGCGGACTCCCGCCCGGCGCCGAGTCGCCGAGCGTACGTGCGTGCCGGTGGGGATCGTCAACAGGACGCGATAATCGGGAACATCTCGTGGGCCTGTCTGGAAGGCTGGGCCGATGACACCCGCATCACCATCCGTCGATCAGCTTGCCCGTGCGTCGAGCGCTGTCGGCCGTCTGATCGACGGCATCGGAGACGATCAGTGGTCGGCGCCAACTCCCTGCAGCGACTGGAGCGTGCGTGAGGTGGTGGCCCACCTGGTCGGCATGAACCTGGTCTTCGCGGCCCTCCTCGCCGACCAACGACCACCCGAGCGCGGCGTCGACCGCCTGGGAGAAGACCCGGGCGGCGCCTACCGAGACTCTGCGGCGACCCTGCAAGCTGTCTTCGCCGGCCCGGGTGTCCTCGAACGGACCTACACCGGGCCTCTCGGAGAGGCCACGGGAGCCGAACGGCTGCAGATTCGCCTCTACGACCTGCTGGCCCACAGCTGGGACCTTGCCCGAGCAACCGGCCAACCCGCCGAGTTGCCCGGTGACCTGGCCGAGCAGGCGCTGACCTTCACCCGGGCCCAGCTCGCCACCCAGCCACGCACCGGCCGGTTCGCCCCACCCCAGCTGGTCGCTGACGACGCTCCCGCCATCGACCGCCTCGCAGCCTTCCTCGGCCGCCCCCTCGACGCTGATCTGCCCCGTTAGACGATCCCCGGGTTCTCGCGGTGATCGCAACGAACCACCCGATCGGTCTGTGGAACGCCCCGACGGCGGTTCCGTTGCTGGTAGAACAGTTGTTCCATGACCGGTCGACCCCCTCGCACCGAGACCCAGAGCAGCGAGACCGACGCGCCCGTCGAGGCTGTAGTGGCTGTTCTGGCGGATCCGACTCGTCTCCCCCAGTGGGCGCCTGCCTTCGCCGACCAAGTCCGCTCTGACGGAAAGTCGGGTTGGCAGGCCAGCAAGGACGGTCGGGACTTCGCCCTGCGGGTGGCCACCAACGAGGAAGCCGGGACGGTGGACTACCTGCGCCACGTTGCTCCGGGCAGAGAGGGCGGCGCCTACATCAGGGCCGTCCCCCGACCAGGGGGCGGCAGCGTCGTCACGATGACCCTGCCATTGCTCCCCGACGTCGACCCGGCGGACACTGCTGCCACCCTGGCCCAGGAGCTGGCCGCTCTTACGTCCCTAGCCGAGGGCAGCTGAGCGTCTCGATACCGATCCGATGTGACACGAACCCGATCGTAGACCGACGGGGAGGTTCACCTCTCAGCTCGCAATGGCCCGCGCTGACCGGCGCCGCAGGTACCTGGCGTCTGTGGCTTCTGACTACGCCTTGGCGGTAGCGTCGTTCGGGATGAAGTCGTGAAGGGTCACCGAAGGGAACCTGGATGCCGCCGACATCGACGACAGTCCTGAGGTAATCCTCGCCGATGCCGGCTACTGCTCAGAAGCCAACCTCCAACAGATCGCCGACGCGGAGAGCAACGCCCTCGTCGCCACCGGACGGATCCGCGGCAAGGAGCGGGTCTCTGACGCCCCACGCGGCCGGATTCCGAACAACGCCACGCAACGCGAACGGATGGCCCGGAGACTCCGGACCAAGGCCGGTCGGACCGACTACGCCAGACGCAAAGCCATCGTGGAGCCGGCCTTCGGCCAGATGAAGGTCCGACAAGCCGCCGGACACCTACGACTCCGAGGATTGGCCAGGGCCCAGGGCGAGTGGACACTCCATGTCATCTGCCACAACCTCCGCAAGCTGGCCAATGCCAGCGGAGTGACCCTCGGGGCCTGCTAAAACCCATCACGGCTCCTTTGGACCCGAAATCGACCACGGTCAAGGCATATTGCAATCGCTCGGCCGAAGGTTCCAACGGAATGCCCTCGAAGCAGAATCAGCGGTGTTGGTCACCGTCACCTGGCTGGCCCGTTCTGACCCACGCTCCTAGGGCATGGGATGCCATGTGCGCCACCGCTGCTGCGTGGCCTGCGGCTCGGGCTGCAGCAATGGCTGGCGGGTCGGTGACGTCACGCGCGGCCGCGTGGGCAGCGGCGGCGAGCGCGCGCACTGGGTCTATCCGCAACTCGCCGCGGGCGAAGGCACGAGCGCCGGCGAGGGCTTCGCGGGGACGAGGGTCAGCCGCGGCTTGGCCCTCGAACAGGGGCAGCGATTGCTCGGCGCACTCCGCGGCCCAGACGGCCAGCACACGTCGATCGTCCACACTCGTTCAGCGTGAGGACACCCAACACACGTTGCACGCGCCCGATTGTGCCGCGTTGCGGCCCAGGCTTGCACTCCGGGTTCGGGCTCGCCCTGGGGACAGCTCAGCTGCGGGGGCCGCCTTGGTGCTCTGTGTAAGCCTGGCGCCATGCGAGTCGACATCGTCGTCTACGACGACCTCGATGAGATGGACGCTCTGGGGCCGCTCGAAGCGTTTCGTAGCGCCGAGGCTGCCGGCGCGGACATCACTGCCCGGCTGGCCACCCGAGCGCCTACCGAGGAGGTGACCGGGGCGTTCGGTCTTTGCTTCCATCCCGACGGTACCTACGAGCCGGGGGCGGACATCGTCGTCGTGCCCGGCGGAGGTTGGGCGGCCAGGGCGGCACGAGGAGCGTGGGCGGAGGTGCAAGGGGGTGCCTGGCTGCCCCTGTTGGCCGACGCGGCCCGTCAGGCTCGGGTCATGGCCGGGGTATGCACCGACACGATGCTGCTGGCCCACGCCGGTGCGGTCGGCACCCACAGGGCAGCACACATCACACGGCACTGGAGGAGTTCGGCGCCGCGGGCTCCCAGGTGGTCAGCGAGTCAACGTCTCGCCACCTACGCGCGCGGCCTGTTACCTTACGAGTGGTTTCTCTTCCCGTCGCCTGAGCGGGGTTTGCCGGAGAGCGTCTGGTGCAGCCATTCGGCGGTCTTGTTGAGAGCTGCTGGTGGTGCGCCGTGCAGGACACCGGTGGCGAGCTCCGCGATGGTGGTCTGTTCCAGCTGGGCTCGCCATGCGGTCTCGGCTCGGTCCATGGCGGCGGCGATCCCGCACATGGCTGGGTAAGCGCGAGCTGCCACCCGGCTGGGGCCGCGCTTGCGGATCTCGGTGCAGCGGAAGAACGCGTCGTTGCCTTCGACGGCCAGCACCACGTCGAGCAGCGTGATCTTGCTCGGCGGGCGGCTGAGCCGGTAGCCGCCGTGGCGTCCGGGGATCGAGGAGGCGATACCTGCGCCGGCGAGCGCCTGGAGAGACTTGGCTAGGTACGGGGCCGGAATGCCGTGGTACTCGGCCAGTCGGACTGCGGACAGCGTGGCGTCGTCGGGGAGAGCGCAGAGCAACAGCACGCAGTGCGCGGCCCACTCGACGCCCTCGCTCATCCGCATACTCGGAGCCTACTTGTCCGAATAACCTCCCACCACTAACATGGATGCTAAGTATCCGGATTGGGGGTCGACGAGTGCGGATCGCTGTCGCAGGGGGCACGGGGATGGTGGGGCGCTACGTCGTGGAGGCGGCCACGGCCTCCGGTCACGATGTCGTGGTGCTGGCTCGCTCCAGGGGAGTCGACGTCCGCAGCGGGGATGGCCTCGTGTCTGCGCTTGGCGGTGTGGATGCGGTCGTCGACGCCACGAACGCCGCCACGACCGAGGAAGCGCCAGCGACGGAGTTCTTCACGGCTTCGACCGCCAGTCTGCAGCGGGCCGGAGTCGAACAGGGCGTCGGGCATCTGGTGGTGCTGTCGATCGTGGGGATCGACCGGGCGTCAACCGGCTACTACGCGGCCAAGGCGGCCCACGAGCACGCCGCCCTCGGAGGTCCGCTGCCGGCCACGGTCCTTCGCGCCACCCAGTTCCACGAGTTCTCCGCCCAGTTGATGGCCTGGAACCGAAAGGGTTCGGTGGCCCAGATCCCTGCCCTCCAGGTCCAAAGCGTCGCGGCACGCGCCGTCGGCAGCGTGCTGGCCGCCCTGGCAGCCGGGACGGCAAAGCAGCGCGTGGCGGACCTGGCCGGACCGGAGCGGGCGGACCTCGTGACCCTCGCACGTCGCCTGTCCGAGCGCCTGAACCTCGGCATCGACGTGCAGCCCGTAGAGGCGACGGTTCCAGAAGATGCCCTCCTCCCGACCGACGGCGCCCGCATAGACGGCCCGACGTTCGAGCAATGGTTGACCACCGACGACGCCGCGACCGCCGCGATCACCATGGGGTTGGCGTGAACCGTCTCTCCGTGCTCGCAGGCGACCTCCGGGCCCGCCACTTCTCGGGCCCCCCGCTGCTGCTCGCCAACGTCTGGGACGCCTCTTCCGCGCGCGCCGTCGCCGAGGCCGGTCACCCGGTGATCGCGACGTCGTCGGCCGCCATCGGCGCCAGCCTCGGGGTCGGCGACCGCGAGCAGATGACCCCAGACATGGCGTTCGCCGCGGTCAAGCGGATCGCTGACGCCGTCGAGGTTCCCGTCACCGCAGACCTGGAGGCGGGCTACGGACTGTCCGCTGTGGAGCTGGTCGACCGCTTGCTCGAGGCTGGGGCCGTCGGCTGCAACCTCGAAGATAGCAACCACCACGGGCCCGCAGCCCTCCTCGACGCAGACCGCCAAGCCGACTACATCGCCGCGCTTTGCGCCGCCGGGCGCCGGGCGGGGGTCGACGTGGTCGTCAACGCTCGAACCGACGTGTACCTCGGCGACCCAGTGCCGCCCGAGGATCGGATTGCCGAGACCCTGCGACGCGGACGTCGCTACCTGGGTGCCGGCGCGACGTGCGTGTACCCGATCGGAGCCACCGACCCGGCCGAGATCTCGACGTTCGTCGAGCAGATGGGTGGACCCGTCAACATCTGGCTCCGACCCGACGGACCACCCTTGGCCGAACTGCACCGCATCGGTGTCGCCAGGATCTCCCTGGCCGCCGGTCTCCAACGCCACACCACCACGCATGTCGCGGCTCTCGCCACCTCCATGATCGCAGGCGACGACGCGTGGCTACGCACCTGATTTTGTGGCTGAGCATCTCGGGACTCCTCGGCGGCAGGGGTCCCGCTAGGACCAGGGCAGTAACCCATGAGGCGGCATAGGGCAGGCTCCGTGTCCCGGCGAATTTGCCGGACGCGCCGCCCGGATGTGCGTGCTGGTCGTGATTCGATTCTCGCGACCTGTGGCGTACCAGTTGCCGGTACTCGGTCTGGCTTGCTCACTGATCGCTCTGGTCCTGACAGCTACCGTGCGCTGGCGGAGCCGCCTGAATGGCTCGGCCGTGGCTGTCGAGCTCGCCGCACCGCGTAGCCGCGATCGGCGCCGATGCTGTCGCCGGCTGGCTCAGATGCGCTCCTTCGCGTCGATGCCATGTGGCGGAGTCGACTACTGGTCACGACCGAGGCGGAGTCGTCTCTGGTTCCGCACCGTAGGCACCGAAGCCGCGACACACGCGACCATCTCGGAAGGTCAAAACTTCCGCGACCGCTTGCCGCCGCTCGTTGCGATATTTGATCACAATCGTGTCCACCGAGACGAGGACATCCTCGACACAGAAGCACAGTTCGGGTAAGAGCTTGAGGCCTTTGCCCCAGTAGGCGCGAAGGGCGTCCTTGCCTCGCACTTCGCCGTTCTCCTCTCCCATCAGCGCCACGATTCTCGGTGAGGCGAAGACGACGTCGTCGGTGTAGTGCTCAAGGATGCGTTCAAGGTCGTGGGAGTTCCAGGCAGCGACCCACTCGTCGGCGAAGCGTTGACCGAAAGCGAGATCCATCATCAGGACAGTACACGCCGTCTGAGCAAAATAGGGGGCCCTAGTCTCGAAAGGTCAGGCCTTCGCGCCGTACTCGTCGCGGCGGCGGAGCCAGCCCATCGGCTGTTCACCTTCGTCGCGGCCCTTGGGCGCGAGATCAAGGATGGCGTAGTATCCCATCAAACACTCCGTTCCGCGGGCGTAGCTCGAGTAACAGTGGTAGACGGTATCGCCCACGTTGGCGAACGTACTGACGCCGTATCCCTCGGTGAAATATCGGTCGAGGCTGGTTCCGCTCGCGCTGGCGTTCTGGATGGCGACCAAAGGGAGGTGGTCGCAGAGTGCCGGCTGCTCGTTCAATAGCTTCAGAAGGCTGAGTTCGTTGGCCTCGAGCAAGGGATTGCCTGGGGCGTTCATCATCGGTTCGCCGTCGGAGAGGCCGAAATCGAAGTTGAACTCGCTGCCATAGCTGGATGCCCAGTTGAAGCTCCAGCCCATTCGCTGCCGGTAGTCGAGCAGATTGTCGATTGGGGCGCGCGAAACGCAGATCATCGTCACATCACATGCCTTAAGGTGGAGTAGGACACCGTCGAAACTGTCAGCGGTCGACGAGCATGACGGGCATCCGGCCTTGTAATCAGGGCCGAACATGAAGTGGTAGACCACCAATTGCGAGCTTCCGTCAAACAGCTCGGCGAGCGTCCGTGGGCCATCTGCGGTCTGGAGCCGGTATTGCTTCTCGACTGGCACCCACGGAAGTTCCCGACGCTGTCGGGCGAGGGTATCGCCGACCCGCGTGTGTTCCTTCTCGCGATCGAGCAGCTCAGCCCTTGCCGCAAGCCACTCCTCACGGGATCCGATCCTGTGGCTGGTCATCGTGCTGATTCCCTTCTGTGGTTTGCATTTCGAGTCACCAGCTAGAGCTGGCCATTCCGATCAAGGGTTACCGGATTGCTCCGATACGGCCCCTTGGCACTCCTCACGATCGCGAGCCGGCAGCGCCGGCCAAACGGGTGTTCGCCATGCCGTGTATGTTCGTCCAGGTCTGGAGGAGAACAACCGACCTGCGAGCCTGTCGTCAGATTTCGGCTCACCAGTCACGCGCTCGTCGTTCTCTCATCTGACTGGCATATGACGGGCGGCGGACAGAAGCCCTGGGATCGACGCTGGGGCTGCGAGGATGGCAAACCCGAGCTCTATAAGGGCGAGCGCGAGCGGGACGTCGATAGTGACCTTGGCGGGCAGCAGCTTCTGGCCGAGCACGACGACAGGTAGTAGCGGGCGTCGAAGGTCAGGGTCAGCCGACGGCTTCGCCAACCAGATCTGCCAGCGTCAAGTTCGCCAACATTCGGGCGAGCCGTCTGGCCGCGGCGGGCCGAAGGACCACGACCCGCACCCCCGCGCCGCCCAGATGGGCCAGAAGTGCCTGAAGCTCGCGGCGGTTCGTCGCCAGGCGTCCGTAGCTGTCGGCCACCACCAGGTCGAAGTAGCTCGGCGCGTCGGCCAGCATTCGGGACAGGCCCGGCCGGACAGCGCCCGCGCCCTGGTCCGCGTAGGTGGCAACGTGGCACCACCCCGGCTGGCGGGCTACCTGGGCCGCGAGGCTGGCCACCTGCCGGTCAAGCCTCGCCCGCCCGGCGCGCCCAGGCGCCTCCCGGGCGTAGATCGCGACTCGCCACACGGTCGTCTCCTTCCTGATCGCCTGCCGGTGGCGATGAGACCTCCGCTGGGCTGGGAAAGCAAGGCGAGCCATCAGGTGCGATGGCGTTACTCCACGGCGACGAAGGTGAGGAGCGCGGCGAGACCGAAGGCGCCGGCAGCGATAGCGAGACCGGCATGGAGTCCGGCGGTGAAATCGGTCCGTTGGGCGACGAGGGTGCCAAGGAGAGCGACACCGACGACACCGCCCATCTGGCGGGCGGCGTTGAGGGTGCCCGAGGCGAGACCGCTGCGGTCGTCGGGCGCGGCTTCCATGACCGCTGCGGTGGCGGCGGGCATGGTGAACGACATGCCGAACCCGGCGGCGACGAGCGGCGCGACCAGCATCCAGTACGGGAGGTGCGCGCCGGTAGTGACGGCCAGGGCGGCCAGGCCGGCGGTGCCGGCGCTGAGCCCGACGAGCATGGGGCGGCGGGGACCGAGCCGTGCCGTGGCTCGACCCGACGCCGTGGAGCCGATGACGGCCATGGCCATCTGTGGCAAGAGGGCCACGCCGGCCAGTAGGGCGCCGAGGTGGCGGAGCTGTTGGAGATAGAGGGACATGACGAACAGCTCGCCGTAGAAGCCGAGGTTGATGAGCAGCCCGACGGTCGTCGCCGCGGAGAAGGTGGCCGAGGCAAACAAGCCAAGCGGGAGAAGCGGCGAGGCCGCCCGAGATTCGATCACAAGGAACGCCGCCCCTGCCGCGACGAATGAAGCAAGACCGGCGACCACGATCGGTGCCCCCCAGCCGAGGGAGCCGGCTTCGATGAGTGCAATGGTAAGCACGCCCAAAGCCGTGACGCTGGTGAGCCCGCCGGAAGGATCGCCGCCCCGGGGACGACTCGGGGTTGAGGGAAGGTGACGGGCGCCAACGACGAGCCCAGCGGCACCGATCGGGATGTTCACGAAGAACACCGACCGCCAGCCGAGCCCGGTTACGAGCGCACCGCCCAGCACCGGGCCCGCCCCCGCCGCGATACCGGCTACGCCACCCCAGATGCCGAACGCGCGGCGCCGGGCGGCCTGGTCGGAATAGGCGGCCTGGAGCAGCGCGAGGGAGGCGGGGACGGCCAGGGCGGCGCCGAGGCCTTGGACAGCGCGGGCGCCGATGAGCATTCCGGTCGAAGGGGCCAGCCCACAGGCCAGTGAAGAGAGCGCGAAGAGCGCCACGCCCACCTGAAATACGCCCTTGGCGCCGCGACGGTCCCCGAGCGCGCCGGCCGGGAGGAGCACGGCGGCAAAGACCAGGCTGTAGGCGTCGACTACCCATTCGAGGCCGGTCGTGGAGGTGTGCAGTCCCCGGGACAGGGTCGGAAGGGCGACGTTGACCACCGTGGTGTCCAAGATGACCATGAAATAGGCGGCACAGACGGCCACCAGCGTCCAGGGGCGAGGTGGGGCTGCGTAACTGGGATCGCTGGTTGGGGCGTCGCTCTGGCGGGACACCTTGACAGCTTTGCCCGCCGTTGCTTCGGGCTTCCCCGAAGCATCATCAACGTAATCTGATGGGGTGGACGGTGATGCCGACGTGGCTGCGGTCGCAGCGTTGATGGGAGAGCCGGCCCGGGCCAGTGTGCTCATGGCCCTCGCCGACGGCCGGGGCCTGGCGGCGAGCACCCTGGCGGCGGAGGCCGGCGTGGCTCCATCGACGGTGTCGGGTCACCTGGCCCGTCTGGTCGACGGCGGGTTGATCACTGTCGAGATCTCCGGACGACACCGCTACTTCAGGCTGGCCTCTCCGGGGGTGGCGGAGGCTGTCGAGGCCTTGGCCCGTCTCGCCCCGGCCCGCCCGGTTCGCTCCCTGTCGCAGGGCACCCACGCCGAGGCGATCCGCCGGGCTCGCACGTGCTACGACCACCTGGCCGGGCGTCTCGGCGTCGCGGTCTTGGACGCACTGGTCGAGAACCAAGCGCTCCGGGTCGAGACGGCCGATGCGACCAGCAGCGATCCGGTGCTCGGCGCAGGCCGAGCCAAGCGTTTCGTGCTCACCGACCGAGGCCGAAGGACCCTTGTGGACTTGGGGGTCAGCGTCGAAGCCCCCAAGCGCCGGCCGCTCGTCCGCTACTGCATCGACTGGAGCGAACAGCAGCCCCACCTCGGCGGATGGCTCGGCGCCGCCCTCCTCCAGCGCTTCGTCGACCTCGGCTGGGTCGTGCGCGCTGAACGGCGAGTCGTGCGCATCACCGACGATGGCCGCGCTGGACTGACCGAACGACTCGGCGTCCACGTCAGCGACTGAAAGGCGGACATGCCCAGCATTTCACGCAGGACAAATCGGGACGGTGACTTTCAGAAGGTCACTCTTCGTGCCGCTCGGTCCGTGACGCCGACAACGAAGTTCGTTCCCCAGGGTTCATCTGGTCTGGGGCGGCGGGGGTTCTGCTCACGCCACCGGGCGAGGCCTGCTCATAGCAGCGTGCGCTGCTCTGCCACGCGACCGCAGATCTCTTCCCAGGTAGGAAGTGGACCGGCGCCGAAGTACAGCTCGGGCATGGTGGACGCGTAGGCGGCTCGGAGCCGGATCGAGATACCGCTCGTTGCATCGAATGCCGGGCAGCTGGCAAAGCCGCCCGCCGGGCGAACCTCGATGCCGTCGCCGCCGAAGAAGGCCCGGTTGATCTCCTCGACGCTGCGCATCACCTGTTCGGTCTGGTCTCGATCCGCGAGCAGGTCGAGCACCTGTCGGTCGCCCAGGAGCTGGTAGACGTCGTAGAAGTGCCGGCCGCTGCGCCGGTCGATCGACGCATCGGCGCTGGCGGCGAGTTGCTGGGCCAGGGCGTGGATGAGGACGAGCTTCTCGAGGAGGGTGCGTCCCGGGTGGAGGACGGCGACCTCGAACGCCTTGAGGTCGTCGAACTCGCCGAGGTCCGTACCGGCGGCTTCGAGCACGTCGCCGAGGAGGGAGCTGATCGGTACGAGCGCGTGGGGATGGGGCCCGCCTCGGACGCCCATCTCGAGGAGCACGCTGGTGCGGATGAGCGCGGTCGGCGCTCGGGTGGCGGGGTAGGCGATCTCGTAGGAGCGGTGCCGGCCGGTCTCGCTCCCTCCGACCCCAGTCGCCGAGCCGCCGACACCTGCGGCCGCGGCGTCGGCCATGGCCTTCATGAGCCTGTCGGTCGCGCCGCGGCCCCGCTCTCCCGGGAGGACGAGGACGTCGATGTCTTCGGAGAAGCGCTCCACCAGCCGGTAGCCCTTGGAAAGGCTGGTGCCGCCTTTGAAGATGAAGTCGCCGCCGAAGTCGCGGCCGAGCACACGGAGGACCTCGCTCACCCAGTAGTCCTTCTCGACCGCGGTGGGGCTGATCCCGAGCCGCTCGGCGGCGGCGTCGAGCGTCGGGGCGAGCTCGCCCAGGTCAGCGAAGCGGGCCACCGGCTCAGCCGGCGAGCGCCAGATCGCGGCGGACGGACCGGCTGCGCGCCGGGCGGACGAGCACGGTCATGTCCGGCCGTCCGAGCGCGTCGAGGAGGCGGCGCAGCCGTTCGCGGACCCGGGGCGGCTCGGTCTCCGATGCCCGAGCGACCCGGTCGAGGCGGACCGTGCCGTCGTCGGCGAGCCGAGCGATCCGCGCGACGGCGTCGGCGGGGGGGACCTCGACGAGGCCGTCCCAGTCCCGCAGCACTTCCAACAGCGCGATCTCGGCCGGGCGCAGCCGCTCGTCGCGACGCTTGGTGCTGGCCGCTCGGCTGACGTAGCGGACAGAGCCGGGACTGCGAGGTGATCTTCCCGGAACCGCGATCGCCTCCCGGCGGGCCACCTGGGTGGACAGGCCGAGCGCCAGGGCGGCGCTCCATCCTGCCGGTCCGGAGCCCGTCCCGCCCGCGACCGCGCTGGCGAGGCGACCCGGTGGCGGGGGAGCCATGCCGAGCCGGGTCGGCGCGCCGCGCCAGTAGAGGCCACGCCGGACACGGCGCACCTCCCCGGAACGGGCCAGCCGCGACAGGGCTTGGGCGACCGCATCAAGGGAGCCGTCGAAGTCCTCGGGACGCCAGAAACGGTCCCGCGAACCGAGGACCCGCTTGCGGACCTCTGGTGCCACGCTCGTCGTGCTCATGGTCGACATCGTACCAGTGGTGTCGGCAAAGCGATACGCGAAGATAACAACCTAGATCGGTTCCGATGAACAGGCGGCTGCTCGGGCGCTGCATATGTACGGTCCGTCTGCCAGTAGATTCGTCGGATTCGAGGCCCCGAGTCGCCCGACGGTCGTGAACCCCCGCCACCAAAGAAACAACAGTTCGGAGCTCCCAACCGGGAGGGCTGTTCTGTTTCCGGGGAGGCCATCCCTACCCCGATCCCTACAACTGGCCAGCGTTGTAGGGGTGCGTGGGACCAAGCGCAAGCGGCGCTGATCTTCGGCGAGTGGGGCACCAAGGACCACGGCGAGTCCATGCGGGAACAGCCGCCGCTGAATCATCGCCGAGGTCGAGGCCTCGCTGCGCCGATTGGGCACCGACTGGATCGACGTCTACCAGGTCCACCGCTACGACCCCGCCGTCGATCTCG
>JAKBBS010000312.1 GCA_021808425.1 Actinomycetes bacterium | reverse complement strand
CGTGCCGGTAGCTCGCAGCGGCCCTCTCGGCGACGCAACCGGAGATATCCCCGCGCCGTGACCCGAGTCGAAGTCCTCGCAATTGGGACGGAGCTTCTCCTCGGCCAGGTTGTGGACACGAACTCCGCTTGGATAGGCGAGCAGCTCGCCGCGAGCGGCATCGACTCGTTCTACCAGACGAAGGTCGGGGACAATCTCGGGCGTATCGTGGGATGCCTGCGTGCAGGTCTTGCGCGAAGCGAGGCGGTCATCTGCTGTGGCGGACTTGGTCCCACCAAGGACGACATAACCCGCGAGGCGATCGCGGAAGTGCTGGGCGTTCCCCTCGAACTCGACGACGACGTGGCCGTGCGGATCGAAGCAATGTTCGGAGCGAGGGGTCGGGTCATGACGGCGAACAATCTCCGCCAGGCCGAGGTGCCCCGGGGGGCTACCGTCATCGAGCAGCAGCGCGGGACCGCGCCCGGGCTGATATGCCGGATGGGGGACCGGAGCATATATGCCGTGCCGGGCGTCCCGCACGAGATGCGCGAGATGATCACGAGAGCTGTCATACCTGATCTCGTCGAACGTTCAGGGGAAATTGCGGCTATCCGAAGCCGAACGCTGCGGACCTGGGGGATGGCCGAGTCGGCTCTCGACGAGGTACTCACCGGGCGTATGGCGGCACTGGACGAGGCTCGTCTCGCGGGACAGCCGGCGCCGACGATAGCGTTCCTTGCCAGCGGGATCGAGGGTCTGAAAGTTCGCATCACCGCCAAAGCGCGAAGCGCGGACGAGGCCGAGCGGCTGATCGCTGCCGAGGAGCAAGAGGTGCGTGCCGTCCTCGGGCCCGCAGTGTTCGGCGTCGACGATGTCAACATGGAGGCCGCCGTCATCGAGCTGATGCGGGAGCGCAATCTCGGCCTTTCCGTGGCCGAATCGCTCACCGGCGGACTGGTAGGAAGCCGCCTCACGGCGGTTCCCGGGGCGAGCGACGTGTTTCGAGGTGGCGCAGTCGTGTATGCCTCATCGGCCAAGCACGCGCTACTCGGCGTGTCGGATGGGCCTGTGGTGAGCGAAGAAGCCGCGATAGAGATGGCGGTTGGCGTCGCCAAACTCTTTGGGGCGGAGGTCGGCCTGTCGCTAACCGGGGTCGCCGGTCCGGCGCCCCAGGACGGCCAGCCGGTCGGAACGGTCTGGATTGGCCTGTCCGCGGCAGCGATGGGAGGCGAGTCGGCTCACCTGATCCGTCTCGGCCGCTACGGGGGTGGGGACCGGGAGCAGATCCGCCAGATCGCAGCCATCTCAGCCCTGGACTTCCTGCGCCGACGTCTGATCGGTTCGCTCGGGGAGAGCTAGCGGCAAGACCGCCGGCGGCGCACTTGAGCGAAGGAGCGGACCGTCGGCGACCCACTTGAGCGAAGGAGCGAACCGCGCCGGTAGGTAACTCCGATACCTTGAGGCGATGCCCGGATCGATCCTTGGAAACGAAGTCCGCCGTGTGGAGGACCCAGACCTACTCAGCGGGCGAGGCACCTTCATAGCCAACCTGCGCGTCGCCGGAATGGGCTGTGTGGCCTTCGTCCGCTCGCCGTTCGCTCACGCCAGGATCAGCCGAATTGAGGCAGGCGAAGTCTTGGGCCAACCTGGGGTGATTGCGGTGCTCGCCGCGTCGGACCTCGGTGTCGATCCCTTTCACGGGTTCATGGTGCTAAACGAGGCGGTCGCGCGTCCCCCGCTCGCCACGGACAAGGTGCGCTTCGTCGGCGAGCCTGTCGTGATGGTGGTGGCAGAGACCGAGGCTCAAGCACTCGACGCGGCGGAGGCCGTCGAAGTGACTTACGATCCGCTCGGAGCGGCCGCCGATATGGAGTCCGCCGGTGCGGATGGGGCGCCGCTGCAGTTCGAGGAGCTAGGCACCAACGTCGTCGCCGGAAAGGCAGGTGTCGGTGATCCGCTGTCGGGCGCCCGCACGGTTGTCAGAGCGAAGCTGGAGAACCAGCGCGTGGCGGTGGTTCCCATGGAGGGCGACGTTATCGCCGCAGTCCCAGGCGACAGCGGGGACGGGATCAAGATGACCGTCTACGTCTCGACGCAGATGCCGCACGGCTTCGCCCGCCAGGCCGCTCGCATCCTCGGGTTCAGCCGCGGCGAACTACGTGTCATAACCCCCCATGTCGGCGGCGGTTTCGGAGCCAAAGCAGGAATCGGCGCTGAGCACGCGGCGGTGATCGCAGCGGCCCGCCTGCTCGACAGGCCACTGCGCTGGGTTGCGGGGCGTTCCGAGAACATGGTCGGCATGCCGCACGGGCGTGGCCAGCTGCAGTGGGTTGAAGTCGGTTTCGACGGTGACGCACGCATTACCGGCATGAGGCTGCGAGTGCTCGGCGACGCGGGAGCGTACGCAGGATTTGGCGGGGCCCTTGCGCTCGGCCCGACCCGCAATATGGCACAGGGCGTCTACGCGATCCCTGAGATTCGCTACGACGTTGCGACGGTCGTAACCAACACGACGCCGATGGGGGCCTTCAGAGGGGCCGGCCGCCCTGAAGCCGCCGAGCTGCTCGAGCGAATAATGGATATCGCAGCTGACGAAATGGGAATCGATCCGGTCGAGCTGCGTCGTCGCAACCTGCTACCGGCATTTGACTCTGACTTCACCACTGTCATGGGAACCTCGTATGACAACGGCGACTACGCGAAGGCACTCGACGAGGCGCTCCGGATCGCCGGCTATGAGGCCCTGCGCGCCGAGCAGTCCCGTCGCCGAGCGGCGGGGGAACGCTGGCAGCTCGGGATCGGGGTTTCCGTATACGTCGAAATCACCGCCGGGGGAGGTGGGGAGGAGTACGGAGCGCTGCAAGTGCACGAGGATGGGACTGCGACGATCTCCGTCGGTACCTCGGCTCACGGCCAGGGCCACGCCACGTCTTTCGCAATGATCGTCTCGGATCTCCTCGGCATACCGATCGAAGACATCCGCTTCGTGCAGTCCGACACGGCGTTGGTCCCCCGCGGCGGAGGTACCGGAGGTTCGCGGTCACTTCAGGTTGGCGGGAGCGCCGTGCTGGCGGCGACGGAGGAAGTGCTGCGCCAGGCGAAAGAGGCTGCGGCGGCCGAACTCGAAGCCAGTGTCGACGACATCGTCGTGCATGACGGCGGCCGCCTCGGCGTGGCAGGTGTCCCGGCGCGCACCCTCGGGTGGGCGGAGTTGGCGTCTTCGACGCCGTCGGGTCTAGCGGCGGCCGTCGACTTCAAAGTAGAGGGCCCAACCTTCCCGTTCGGGGCGCACGTCTCGGTCGTGGAGGTCGACGTCGAGACCGGGGCGGTCCGGCCGGTGCGGCACATCGCCGTCGACGACTGCGGTCGGATCGTCAACCCGCTACTGGTCAGGGGTCAGCAGCACGGGGGGATCGCCCAGGGGATGGCGCAAGCATTGTGGGAGCAGGTCGTCTTCGACGACGAAGGCAACCCCCTCACGTCGAACCTGGCCGATTACGCGATCCCGAGCGCGGCCGAGTTCCCGAGCTTCGAGACGTCCAACACGGTGACCCCGACGCATCGGAACCCACTCGGCGCCAAAGGTATCGGCGAGTCGGGGACGATCGGCGCGATGCCGGCTGTGCACAACGCGGTGGTAGACGCGGTGTCGCATCTCGGGGTCCGCCACATACCGATGC
>JAKBBS010000311.1 GCA_021808425.1 Actinomycetes bacterium | reverse complement strand
TGCCGCCGTCAGGGCGAATCCTCGACATGCTCGACGACGCCGGTTTCGGGTCCATCCGCCACCGGTCACTGTCCGGGGGTATCACGCAACTGATCACCGCCACCCGCCGGGTGATCCCACGATGAGTGTGCATCCGCTCGCCGGCCCCGACGCAAAGTTGGTGGCGACCACCGTCATCGTCGACGATCCGCCGAATCTGATCGACGCGGCCGGAGAGGACGGCTGGCTGTTCGCCGCGGGCGACGTCGGCATCGCCGGGCGCGGCAAGGCTCTGCGCATCGAGCTCCCCGGCGGGATTGCCGACGCGGCTGGGCGTGCAGACGTCTACAGCGCCCTTCGCAGCATCGAATGCATTGATCCGCTGCGTCTTCCGGGATGCGGCCCGGTAGCGATCGGCGCTCTGGCGTTCGATCCGGAGGAGCCGGGCCACCTAGTGGTGCCGGCAGAGATTTTCGGGTCGGATGGAACCGTCTCATGGAAGACCACCGTCACGCCTGCCGTCGAAGCCCCACGAGTCTTGCGCTCGGGCCTGTCGCCTGAGCGTTTCGACCTCGCCCCGACGATGGCGCACTCCGAGTGGACCGAGCTGGTAGCAGAGACCGTCCGCCAGATCGATGCGGGCGCCTTCGCCAAAGTTGTCCTCGCGCGCTGCATAGAGATCGAAGCAGACCGCCCATTCGTGATCTCCGAACTTCTCGAACGCCTCGCCGCGCTCTACCCCTCCTGCACGGTGTTCAAAGTCGACGACTTCCTTGGAGCGAGCCCCGAGCTGCTCATCAAGCGTTACGGCTTGGACGTGGAGAGCCATCCTTTGGCAGGGACCGTAGCGAGAAGCGGTAACACGACCGGCGACGAAGCCCTGGTGAGAGCGCTGATGACAGCCCGCAAGACTCGCAAAGAGCACAGTGTGGTCGTCGACGCGATAGCGGGAAGCCTCGCTCCGATCTGCGAGTCGCTCGATGTCCCCGAGACGCCGTCGGTCATGGCGTTACGCAACGTTTCGCACCTCGCTACGCGGATCACCGGCCGGCTTTCGCCGCAGGCACCCGGAGTGCTGGATCTTGTCGCTCGGATCCACCCGACTCCGGCAGTCGGCGGATCTCCGACAGACGCCGCTCTTCGCTACCTTCAAAAGGTCGAGGGTTTCGAGCGGGGACGATACGCGGGCCCGGTAGGCTGGCTCGACAGCCGAGGAGACGGCTGCTTCGTTCTTGGTATCAGAAGCGCCGAAGTCGCCGCCAACAGGGCACGGATCTTCGCCGGCAACGGGATCGTGGCCGGCTCGGACCCCGTAAGTGAGCTGACGGAGACGCAGCTGAAGCTCCAGGCGCTCCTCGCTGCGCTTGTGCGTCCGTAGCAACTTTGCGCGCCGCTCCCGGCGCCGGCAGCTAAGCCGCACATTCTCCGTGCAGTTACACCCACAGTCTGGTCAAAGCCCAGCGCAGAGCGATCGCTTTGCGCCCCTTACAAGCGAATTACGGCAATTTAGCGACCGGGATCACCAGGTATAGAACTTGAGGCGCACCGCTAACCTCGTGCTGTGTCATGGATTCAACACCACGGCTTGCGTCTCTACGCCGAACGAGCAGGAAGTGGGCCGCCCCTTCTATATATCAGTGGTACGGGTGGCGACCTGAGGGTAAGGCCGAACGGCTTCGACATGCCGGGCGTCGACGCCTTCGATGTCGTTTGCTACGACCAGCGCGGGCTGGGCCAGAGCGACCGGCCCGTCGGGCCGTCCACTATGGCGGACTTCGCCGACGACGCCGCCGCGGTGATCGACTGGGCGGGATGGGATCGGGTCGCTTTGATCGGAGTGTCCTTCGGCGGGATGGTCGCGCAAGAGGTCCTGTTGCGCCATCCGGATCGGTTCGAGCGGGCGGTCCTCGCTTGCACTTCGAGCGGCGGTGACGGCGGGGCGTCGTTTCCACTGCATGAGCTTTCAGAACTCGACCCTGATGAGCGAGCCCGGCGGATGCTAGCTCTTCTCGACACCCGCTGGTCCGACACCGCAAACCTCGACCCGATCGGAAGGGCCACCCTCGCTCGGCTGCAGAATTCCCCTCCTGCAGACGTGGGCGCCATCGCTCAGCTCAACGCACGGCGCCATCACGATACTTGGGCGAGGCTGGCCGACGTAGCCTGCCCGGTTCTCGTCGCAGCGGGACGATTCGACGGCATTGCTGCACTCGCCAACAGTGAGCGGATCGCCCAGCGAATCCCCGGCGCCCGCCTCGCCGTCTTCGACGGAGGCCACCTCTTCTTGTCACAGGTTCCCGGCGCCGCCCCCGCCGTTGTCGAGTTCCTCAGTGTTCGCTTTTGACGGAGCCGGCGGGTGAAGCGAGCGAGCCACGGATCTCGTCAGCAATCCGTTCGTGGTCGGCGACGTTGGCCAACCGGTTGGAGCTGACCACGCCGACTCTTACCCCGGAGTTGGACCCGGCACCGCCAAGATATCGTTCGAGTGACAGCCTGTCGGCAATCCGCTCGGCAGGTACTCCGTAAGCGCCCGCGACTACGGCGAGGTCGACGCCGTGTGGAGTTCCCCAGTAACGCTCGAAGCGCTCGGGGGGCATCGCCCCAGCGTAGGGCAGGAAGGAGAAGATCCCTCCCCCGTCGTTGTCGAGGGCTAGCACGCTGAGGTTCACTTCACGGCGGGCCGCCCAGAGCAGAGCCCCGGCGTCATAGAGAAATGCGAGGTCGCCGACGAGCGCTACGACGGGACGACCCCCGCAGCCGAGGGCGACGCCGAGAGCGCTGGAGAGCACCCCGTCGATCCCGTTTGCTCCTCGATTGGACAGGACGGTCACGCCGCTGCGGGCGGCGCCGAACCACTCGATGTCGCGTACTGGCATCGACGATGACACGAAGAGGACGCCGCCGTCGGGCAGCGAGGCGAGGGCCGCCCTGGCGATCGCCGGTTCGGAGAGGTTGAGCCCTCCACGCTCGCCGAGCAGGTTGTCTAGCACCCCCTCCGCCGCGTCATCGGCACGTCTCCACGACTCGACCCAGTCTCCCTCGGCACGGGTATCGCCCCAACCAGCGGTATCTGCGAGTGCCGCCACGACCGCCGACGGGGAGGCGGCAAGGACCTTCCACGCTTTTCGGTCCGGGTCCAACCAGCGGCCACGCTGGTCTACGAGTACCTGCGGGATGTCGTCGTCAAGGCTGGCAAGCCAGCTTCCGAGCACCTTCGACGCCCACGGAGCACCGAGCCTCAACACCGCTTGCGGCGTAAGGCTGCTGACCTGCGGGCAGCGCAGCAACTGATCTGCGACAGCAATCACGAGGCGGTGGCTCACACGCAGCCCCGAACGTGAGTCTGCGAGGACGGGCCAGCCGAGACGCTCGGCACCGTCCAGGATCGCATCGCGCTCGGCATCGTTTGAGGCGGATCCTTCGCCCGCGACGATGAGACCGTGCTCGACCGGGCCGCTAAGCGCACCGGCGGCGCCACCTGCACCATCTCCTTGGCGCAATGACACCAGGTCCTTCAATCGCGCAATTACGTCGGCCGGCACTGTCGCCCCAATGTCATCGCCTGAGGCGTGCCACGCCCTTCCACCTGGGCGACCCGGCGGGAATTTGACCGCATGGGCCGACCCGAGCAGCGGTTCACGGAAAGGAAGGTTGAGATGAACCGGGCCTGTACCTTTGACAGCTTCGAC
>JAKBBS010000310.1 GCA_021808425.1 Actinomycetes bacterium | reverse complement strand
GTCGCCGCCCTCCCAGTCCCAGGAAATGGTATCGACGAAGGCTTGGTCGTCGGCTTCTTGCTCGCTCGCGGCGATGGCGGCCGACTGGCGGTGTGCTTTGGCGGCGAACGCCGGGGAGCGTCGCCGAGGTTTCGCTCAGGATGGGGGGCAGCCGATCGCCTCCGCCGTTGCCGCGCAGATCGCCCGCAGCGTGTGAGGAGCCGCCCTGCTGACGCGTCGTACCAGTCTCGCTCGGGAGACGAGCTGGAGGTTGTCGAGGTTCACTACGCATGGTCTGCGAAGGCCGTCGGCCTCGGAGAGTTCGACTTCGGTGCTGAGGCCACGGATGGTCGAAGTGACCGGACCGACGATCACCGAGTGGAGCACTCGGCCCATGGGATCGCGCGTTAGCACGACCACCGGTCGACGCTTGTCGAGCTCGGCGAGCCAGATCTCGCCGCGTCGGGCCGCAGGATCGCTCACTGGTCCTCGGGCCACTCGAGGTCCCAGTCGGTGTCGTCGGCGAGGTCGCCCCAGTCGGGTGGTACCAATGCCAGTGCCGCGTCCTCGACGGTAGGTGGTGTCCCCATGTACGCCTTCAGGTCGTTGCGCAATCGGTGCCTGCGAATGAGTTCTGAGAGCGCGACGTCGATAGCGGCCGATGCCGAGGGCACGCCAAGCATGGCGCGCGCTTCGGAGAGCTTGTCCCGATCGACGGTAATAGTTGCCTTCTCTTTCGCCATATGAGTGATACTACCAACTGTCGGTAGTGATCTCCCATGTAGCGGCATCTTCGCCGCGGCTCCGGAACGCGAACCCGCTGTTGGAGTCGCATCTCTACGTCCCTCCAGGAGAGCCGCACCAGATCTGTATTGGACGAAGTCCCTGAGAGCGCAAACGCTCGCGATGCCGGCGAACCCAGTCACGGGCGGAGCCCGTCAACGGAAATTTTTTAACGCTCCGCCGTGTCGAGCCGGGCATCCCAGTCACCGATCCCCTTAGCGGCCTGCACGTACGCGCTTGGTGACTCTCACCCGCTGGAAGGGCGCCAGGCGTTGAGCTAACCCCTGAGCACGCGCAACTCCTGGCCGCCGCCGGCAGAGAGCGTCGTCGGCGGTACGTGATGTTTAGGGTAAAAGGTTCGCCGTTTGCGCCGACGCTCTGCGCGACCGATGCGCGTATCACAGCCGACGGTTGCTGCGCGCAGCGGTCGATTGGCTTGCCGTTTCTTGACGTATCGGTCGTCGCTACCTGCCCGCCGTCGGGCGCCTGGCAGTCTCCACGTGGAGACTCCTACTTGAGCGGGTCGAAGCGCTCGGTGTGTCCGGTTTACTGAGAAGGCCGAGCCCGGTTTTGACTTGGATCAGCTACAACCAACGGCAGCGGGTATCTGAGCTTGCGGTGCACGTTGAGGAGTTCTCGGGAAGCTTGATTGGCAGGCGTCGGAGTCGTCGCGATGGCGTCGGTCGGGTGGGGGTCAGGACGCAAGGTACTGGCGGAGGGCGTCGCGGGCGACGGCGCTGACGCTTCGGCGTTCTTCTTTGGCCCGTTGGCGCAGGGCGTCGGATAGGTCCGCTTCGACGCGCAGGTCGAGGCGGGGAGAGACACCCCGGCCTAGAGAGGGGCGTCCGCTGGGCGCGGCGGTAGCGGCGCCCGGGTCGTATCCGGCTTCAGCCTCGTCGGCTAGGGCTTCCTCGATCTCGTCCGTGACGATGGTCCCTGATTTGGTTCGATTCACACTCGCCATTCGCTTGCCTCCTCGTACTGGTTGCGGTACTTTGCTCGCAGTTCCATGGCGCGGATCGGATCACCCGAAGGTGGCGCTCGTTCGCTGAACCGGAGTCCACCTCGACGCCGACAACCTCCACGGGCCTTCCGTTGGATCGTCGCCCAGGTAGACGAAGCGGCTGTCTGGCACCGGCGAGCCGGCAGGCGCAGGCTGGATGAACACCAGTCCGCAGTGCTCGATCACAAAGGGGGCGTCGCCTCGGGCGATCCGGTGGCGCCGAGCGGCTGCGGTCCAACTCAAGCGCATCTCTCCAAGATAGCCTTTTTGTCGGACAGAAGCTCTAAGGTGGCAGTGGGGCACGGTGCAGCGGCCGTCGTCCATCCTGCCAGCACCCGCCGGTGGCGGCTACCGCCTCGCGGCCGCGGATGGAGGCATCTTTGACTACTGGAACAGCGCCTTTTACGGCTCGGCAGTACCGAACTAGGGCAGATGCAGCCCGGCACGAAAGACTGTGACCGTAATTGCACGTGTCCGGTGCAATTACGGTCACAGTCGGCCCACGTGGCGAGGAATGTCGTATTTCCGCTAGCCGACGGCTGTAACCCGGAGGTTGTAGGCCTCGCCGAGCGTCTACCCGGGTGCCAACGCGTCTACCGGCTTTGTGACTCTTGACTGGAGGACTGGCCGCTCTGGGTGGTCGGAAGCGGAGCCGCACGGGGCGGCGTCGTGGGGGCTAGCCCGCGACCAGGGACGATTCCCTTGTTGATCTGATCTCGTGGTTCTTTCGGCCGGGTCATGTCGTCTCCTCCGATGCCGAGTTTACCTCGCCGCCTCGAAGTATTCGCAGGGAGCGAACTTCAGAGGCACCTACCATCAGGCCCTCCGAGCCGGGGATCTCACTGACGAAATTTCCGTTTTCATCCAGCACCCATTCCTTGGTCAGAATCGATGGAGTCACACCGCCTCGGATAAGAACAGCCCAGACGCGGCGGAAGATCCCGAGGGACCGGAGATCGGTAGCCTTCAACATCGGCTCCTGGAACCAATCACTGAAACGCGCAGCGCCGATGCCCAGGACTGTTGGGATGACCAGCACGACGAGCGCAGCCCAGCCGGCGACCCGGTAGCTGTGCCGGATCAGATCCCCGCGAGCTGGGACGATCCACAGGATCGTCAGGGGTGCCGAGACGACGTGTATGACGCCACTGATGGCGACCGACAGGAGCATCGTCCTGAAGTCGGAGTCATGTCCTTTCCACGTCCGTGAACGTCCCCACATCGTGGTCGCCACGAAGCCGGGCACAATTGCCAAGAGCACGATCATCAGCGCCGCAAGGGTTGTGGGAACCACGCTGCCATTCTGCGGCAAGGGTGTGACGACACAGTGAACCGCTGGCACGTCTGCGGGTGACGAGAAGGGCTTGGCGGGGTTGGCCGCTTGGGGTTCTCCCGGTTTTGTGTCAGTTGGGTTTTGCCGCTTCTTCCGCGGATCTGGAAGGAGGCGCGAGTTACGGTCGTCCCTTGGCGGGGCCGCCCCTCACCCGTGCCGTTTGAGCAGGATCCGCTTGTAGCGGCCGGAGAAGTCTTCCTCGGGGCCCGGTTCGAGAGCTTTCAGTGCCTGATGGCGGTCGCGGGGCTTGTTGATGCTCGAGTCCGATCTGCGACCTCGGCGGGTTGGGGAGCCGCCGGTGCCCCGCGCTCGTTGCGGCCTTCGGGTCGGTCATCTGCGGTAGCGGGCGTGGGCGGTCTGCTTGGACACTCCCAACATGGCGGAGTTAGCAGCCCAGGAGTAGCCGTCGTCGAGGGCCGCGTGCACGGCCTCTGCCACCTCGGCATCGACAGCCACCAAGCGAAACCAGAGGGGTCTTTGTAGGCTCGGAGCGTCGAATCGCGTTTGCTATGGCGGAGCTCCTTGCATCCTGTGCATTGGTATGTGTAGGTAGGCCCGCTTGCTGTCCATCCGGCGGC
>JAKBBS010000309.1 GCA_021808425.1 Actinomycetes bacterium | reverse complement strand
GAGCGGACAAAGCGAACCCGACGAAGGTTTCGTAGAGCGTGGTTCCGATCAGGCCGAGAAGGCCGCCGCCGTCCACGCCGTGCCAGAACGACGGGAAGTACTGCGACGGTTCGCTGACGAAAGCCGGGTTCAGAACCTTGGTCGCTGCGAGAAGCTGCCACGAGCCGAAAAGAGCGACGAGCAGCACCAGCTGGATCGCCCTCACCTTGACCGATTTCGCGGCAGGCCGCCGTCTGCGCTGTCCCGACCCGCCCCCGGCAAGCCCGCCGGCGAAGTCGTTGCGGACGGCGGCATCTGCCTCCAGGCTGGCTTCGAGCGCTGTCATTGCCTGACGACCTCCTCGCTCAGATCACTCCAAAGTTGCTGGTAAATACGGTGGTATCCCTCGTCGGATTGCAGGGTGACGACCGAACGCGGCCGGGGAAGGTCCACCTCGAGAACCCTTTTGATCCGACCGGGTCGGGCAGTCATCAGGACGACCCGGTCGGCGAGGCTGATCGCCTCCGACAGGTCGTGGGTGATCAGGACCACTGTCGCCCCCAGATCCGCCCACAGCCGGCTGAAAGTGTCCTGGAGAAGGAGCTTCGTCTGCGCGTCGAGAGCCGAGAAAGGCTCGTCCAGCATGAGCAGGTCCGGCCGGGTGGCGAGAGTCCGCGCGATCGCTACCCGCTGGCGCATCCCCTGCGACAACTGGGCCGGGTACGCTCCTGCGCTGTCGGAAAGCCCGACGGCGCCGAGCAGCTCCTCCGCCCGCCGGCGTCGCTCGGCCTTCGCGACTCCCACCATCTCCAACGCGAGCTCAGCGTTTCCGAGGACGGTGCGCCACGGAAGCAGGGCGTCACGGGCGAAGAGGTACCCGACGTTCGAGTCACCGAGCTTCGGCGAGCCCCCGTGGACTTCCACCCTCCCCGCCTCCGCGCTAACCAGTCCCGCGACGAGGTTGAGCAGCGTCGTCTTACCGCAACCCGAGGGGCCGACGATCGCCACGAACTCCCCCCGGCGTATGTCGAGGTCGATGCCGTCGAGCACGATGCGCCGCGATCCGTCGGGTGCGGCGAAGGAGTGCCGCACGCCCGATATGCGCACGACGCTCGTTACGCCGGCATCCCCAAGGCTCGACGCCGTCGAACCGCCGTCGACGTCCTGTCGCAGCGACGCTCCGGGCATCACGACACCCCGGCGGCGGATGCGGCCGCAGTCACCTGGGCTTCAGTGGCGGGCGTGGTGGACGAGTACCACTGGGCAACCGGGATCGTGTGGGTTAGCAGTCCGGTCTTGACCCAGAACTTCATCACGTTCGCCGTTCCGGACTCCCCGCCGGGCTCGCTGGCGAGGATCAAAGGAAGTGCGTACGCAAAGAACTTAGGTGCGCCTGCTCCCTGCTCGAATGCGGCCAGATCCTTTTCTGCCTGCAGTGTCGAGATCAGCTTCGTCAGGTTGGCCGGGTTGTGCACCCACACGTCGGCCTCGTCCATGGCCAGCTGGAATTTCGCTGCCACACCCGGGTTGGCGCTGAGCCAGCCGTTTCGCGCCCACATGCCAGCGCCTGCATCCCCGGCGATCGAGCCGAGAAGGCCTCCCGCCCCAGTAAGCGCCTGGGTCGAGCTGAAGTTGAACAGCAGCTTGTCACCTGCGATGTTCGTCAGGTAGTAGCCGAGGTCGGGGGAGACCATCGCGGCGGCCACCCTGTTCGCGCTGAGCGCGCTGATGAAGTTTGCGGGGAGGCCGCCGACCGCGGCATACGACACGCCGCTCGCCCCAAGGCCTGCCGCCACCGCTAGCTGCTGCAAGAAGTAGTAGGACGACGATCCGAGCGAGACGACCCCGACCGGCTTGCCTTTGAGGTATGTGACGTTGCTCGGGTACGTCGTCGGCGCGGTCGAACCTTTCGGGGCGACCAGCTGCCAGCCGGCCTTCACGGCGCCCGATATAAGGGTCAGGCCTACCCCCTTGTCGAGGAGCGGGCCGGCAAGCGACAGGTCGCCCATCGCGACGTCGGCGCTTCCATTTGCGAGGGCCGCAAACGCGACAGGGCCGCCGCTTGTGATGCCGATGACGTGCGCTTTGATACCGTTCTTAGCGAAGAATCCCTCCGCCGAGGCGATGTACGGCAGCCACGTGTAGAACGAGCCGAGGTAGATCTCCAGTTTCATCGACACCGCCTTCCCAGAACTGGCCGGCGCCGAGGTGGAGGCGTTCGCTGTCGTGGTCGCTGCTCCACCAGACGCCGTCGTCGCGCTCGAGCTCGCAGAGTGACTCGAGCTCCCGCACGCTGAAAGGAGTCCCGCCAGAAGCGCCAGGCCCCCGAGGCCTGCTGTCAGACGACCGCGGGTTCTGCGCGGCGCGCGCAAGGTGCCGCCCGAAGCGCGTTGCCTATCGACAGCAGCTTTGCCATTGATAGCTCGCGAGGCGCCGGGGTCCGCGCCCTCGGCTTCACCTGCAGCACTGACGGAGTTGGGGTCGGTCATCTGGAGCTCCCTTCAGGGTTTCTTGGTGGCTGTTCGGATCCGGCGCCTCCCCTGCCGGCGAGGGCGTCCACTGCAATCAATCCCCCCGACACCGTGACCAGCACCGGGTTCACGTCGACCTCGAGCACCGACGCGTCGCTGTCTAGTAGCGACTCTAGAGCGAGAAGGGGCCCGACGAGCGCTTCGGGGTTGACGTCGCGTCCGGCGACGCCTGAGGCGTGATCGCAAAGCGCCGCGAGGCTCCGATCCGTCAGCGGCAGGCAAGCAGCAGCCCGACGGGCATCCCGGGCCTCCACCTGATCGCCGCCTGGTCCCACGAGCAGCATCGGGCCGTACTTGCTGTGGCGCAACGCCCCGAGCGAGAACATCGCTACGTGACTGACCATGGGTTCGACGACAAGGCGCACTCCGCGAAAGCCGAGCTTGTCGGAGGTGTCGTGGAGGCGTTCGAGCTCGCCTCTGAGCACCCCGGTGTCGCGCACATCGGCGCTCACCAGCCCGAGGCGGCCCCGGTGCGGGGCGCCCGGATGGTCGACTTTGACGATCCACGGCGGTGCAATCGCGAGCCGTCGAACGGCGTCCACGACCTCATCGGGGCTGTCGCCGACCGCCATGTCCACGTAGGGCAGTCCGCGTGCGCTGAGCCATGGCGCCAATGCAGCCTCCGCCAGGACCGACCCGCCCGGGAGACCGCCGCCGTCGTGCGTCTGTCTCCGGGACTGGACAGTCCCGAATTCGACCCGGCACTCGCGCGGCTGCGCTGCCAGCGCCCGGGCGAGGGCAGGGATACTCCCCACGACCCGCGCAGATCCGACCTGAGCCTCGACTTCCCCGTCCGGCGCGCCGGCCCAAACCAACCACGTCGGGATCGGACGATCGGCCAGCGTCGCCGCCAGGTTCCTGTAGTGCTCCACCAGCTGATCACCGAAGGTGAAGTAAAGCACAGTCCCGTCGATCGAGTCATCTCCACTGACAGTGGAGATGACATCGTCCAACCGGTCGACGTGAGCGAAGAACATTCCCGTCAGATCCACCGGGTTTCCGTCCCCGGCTAGGGCGATCCCAAGGGAGCGCAGCGAGGTCCTGGTCCGCTCCGCCAGTGCGGGGACTCGGGCCTGCGGCCCGAGCTGGTCGGCGATCATCGCTCCTCCCCCGCCCGACATCGTGATGACGGCGAGACCGGGGCGCGCCGGAAGCCTCACCGGCCTCGTGAGC
>JAKBBS010000308.1 GCA_021808425.1 Actinomycetes bacterium | reverse complement strand
AGGGCGTCGAGTATGCGGTCGTGGTAGGCGATGAACTCGGGGGTGGAGCGCAGGTCGCCCGTGCGGGGGCGCACCAAGTCGACCGAGATGTCGGCAGTGATCCTGCCAGGGGACTTCGAGAAGACGAGTACCCGGTCGCCTAGAAGCACCGCCTCGCCGACGTCGTGGGTGACGAACACGGCGGTCGTCGACTGCCCTACAGCGGAGCCATGCCAGATCCTCACCAGCTCCTCTTGCATCGTCTCTCTGGTCTGGGCGTCTAGCGCTCCGAAGGGCTCGTCGAGCAGCAGGAGAGACGGCTCCGTCAAAAGCGCGCGGGCCAGGTTGACACGTTGTCTCATGCCGCCGGAGAGCTCTCTGGGACGGCGATGGGCGACATCGCTCAGACCGACGAGCTCGATCAGCTCGTTGGCGCGGGCCTTGGCGCGCTCGTCGAACCTGCCTTGGGCTTGGCAGCCGAAGATCACGTTGCCGTAGACGTCGCGCCACGGGAACAGCGAGGGGCTTTGGAAGACCAGGCTGCGGTCCTTGCTCGGCGAGTCGATGGCTTTCCCGTCGACGAGAATCTCGCCTGAACCGACATGCACCAGACCTGCCAACGCTTCGAGGAAGGTCGTCTTGCCGCAACCACTAGGTCCGACGAGGACGACGAACTCACCCCTTCGGATCTCTGTGTCGAGGTCCCTGCAGGCCAGAACCTGCTCGCCGCGCCGCCTTCCGGGATAGCCAAGGTAGACGTGCTTGACTTCGACGGCCAGATCTACTCCTCGCATGTGGCTCGCTCCCCCGGCCTTGTCCAGTCCAAACTGTCGCCACTTGACGGTAGCGTCGGCTTTGATGGATGTCAAGACGCCGAGGAGAGTGAACCCTTGACGGAGGAGTGGACGCGCTCGCCTGCCAGCGCTCGCATGTAGATTTCCCTAGTAGATGCGGTCCAAGGGTCGCCGGCTCGCGGCCGGAGAGGGAGCGCTCTGCGACGACTTGACCGAGCGCTGCTGTCACCCCTAAAGTGCCGACGATCGACAGTCAGACCAAAGTTCTTGGGTCGACGTTTGACGGGAGGGATCAGTGGACTTCGGCATCTTCGATCACACCGAACGCAAGAAGGGCCAGGCGATATCCGAGGTGTACGCGGAGCGCCGCCGGCTGGCGCGGGCGGCGGACGACGCGGGCTGCTTCTGCTATCACGTATCGGAGCACCACGGTACGCCGCTGTCGATGGCGCCGTCGCCGTCCATTCTTCTAGCGGTCCTCGCTGCGGAGACGAAGCGGATGCACGTAGGACCGCTCGGGGCTCTGCTTCCTCTCTACCAGCCGCTCCGGCTGATCGAGGAGATCTGCATGCTCGACCACTTGAGCGGCGGTCGCCTAGAGCTGGGGATAGGGCGCGGCGTCAACAAGATCGAGCTCAAGTTCTACAACGTCGACATGGAACAGTCCCGGGCCATGTTCGACGAGGCGCTGCAAGTGATAAGGCTGGGTTTGACCGAGAAGGTCCTCGACTTTCAGGGCGAGTTCTACGACTACGACATGGTGCCGATGGAGTTCACGCCCGCACAGAGGCCGCACCCGCCCATCTGGTACCCGACGAGCAATCTGCAGAGCGTCGCCTGGGTGGCCCAGCAGGGCTTCAATACGATCTTCGCCGGCGAGCTCGACCACATCGCCGAGCAGGTCAGCGTGTACAAGGAGACGTTGAGCCCGTCGCTTCGAGGAAAGAGGAGGTACGGGTTCCACCCGTTCGTGGTGGTAGCCCCAAGCGACGACGAGGCCTACCAGGTTGGCGAAGTCGCGTACCGCACCCATCACGAGAACCTTGCGCATCTTCGAAGCTGGAAGGGCAGGGCAGGGGAGATGACCCGGACTCAGAATCTGAAGGCCCCGCACGACCTGCGCAGCGCTGTCGAGGAGGGCTGGGCGGCTGCCGGCTCGCCGTCTGTCGTGCGCGACCAGCTTGCGACGATCATCGACAAGACGGGCTGCAACTACGTTCTTTACACGCCGATGAGCGGGGACACACCACTCGACTTCGCACTGCGAGCGCTCGACCTATTCGCAGGCGAGGTCGTCCCGCACCTACCTTGACGATCGGAGCCGCCGTGTACGACGCGATTCAAGCCGAGACAGTCCTCATACCGGCCGGGGACGCAGAGATGGTCGAGGCGTATCTTGCTTCGCCGCTCGGGCCGGGCCCGTTCGGCTCTGTGGTCGTGGTCCACCACGCTCCAGGCTACGACGAGGCGACCAAGGAGATCACCCGGACCTTGGCGACGGCCGGCCTGGTCGCGATCTGCCCGAACCTCTACAGCCGCGAGTCTTCCTTAGGCGATGACCCCAAGGAAGTCGCGAAGAAAGTGCGCTCGACCGGAGGGGTGTCCGACGAGCGGGCTGTGCGCTACGTTGATGCCGCTGCACGCTACCTGCGGGCACGTCTGGCCGCTAATGGCAGAGTCGGTGTCATCGGCTACTGCACGGGGGGCCGCCAGGCTGTCCTTGCGGCGTGCCAACTGGAGGTTCAGGCCGCGGTCGACTGTTACGGCGCCTACGTTTCCCGCTCGACAGCCCCTGATGATCCTCTGCCTAGGGCGTCGATCGCTGGGCATCTCGGGCGACTCTCGTGTCCGCTCTTGGGATTGTTCGGAGCTCATGACCCGGCGCCGTCGCTCGACGAGGTTGCGGAGCTGGAGAAAGTCCTCAAGGAGCTGGGGAAGGCATACGAGTTCCACATCTACAACGATGCCGGGCACGCCTTCTTCTCGGTGGACAGCACCAAGTACCGCACCGACGCGGCGCTCGACGGATGGAAGAAGGTGCGCGACTGGTTCTCTTGGCATTTGACGGTCGAGTAGGGAGGTCTCCGGGCGGGCGGCAGGCGTAGCATGTCCGGAGTGAAGCGAAGACCGACGGACCGGGGAGTGAGTTGAACCGGCTGGTCGGCCGGGCTGACGAGCTGACCCGACTCGTCGCGGCGTTCGACGGGCTCCGTCACCGCTGACGACCGGCTACTGCATCAACCCGTGGTCGGTTCTCACGCAGAAGGAACCACCTCCCTGGCCGTTCGATGCCGTGTTCGTAAACTGGCCCGCGGCCGTGGCCGCACTCGATCAAGGAAGCCTTCCGTGCCCGAGCGACGAAGCGCAACTACTACCGATAGCCGCAAGCCTGGCCGAAGGAATCCAAGTCAACTTTCGCGACACCACCGCCGGCCTGACGCGAAAAACACCCCAACTCCTCGCACGCGGAATCTCCATGTATCCAGGCACCCCCATAACCCGCCAACGGCACCGCTCGCGTCCGTGCCGGATGAGTTCAGAGAATCTCTTACAGATAGACCGTTGTAGTTACAGACCCCGGATAGCTACCTCGTCATGAAGAAACGGAGGTACGCGCCTCGGCCACCAGCGTGACCGCATCTCCCGGCGGCCCCTCTTGGGAACGGCGAACTAACCGTGCGATGGCGCTCAGCGCATCCGAGCGGGCTGGTTGACCCTCGTTTAGGCCAGCGTGGACAAGCATCCGCGCCAACGTGCCGGGCTGCAATCGGAGCTGGTCAGCTTGGCGAGCTAAAGCCTCGTGGTCGGCGTCGTCGAGGCGGACGGTGATCGCCTTTGTCATACTGACATGCTAGCTCGGGAGACGCGAAGCGCTGCATTTCGCGTCACCCCGTGCCCACCAGTTACTAGTGTGAGGCGATCGGGATATTCGATGCGCCA
>JAKBBS010000307.1 GCA_021808425.1 Actinomycetes bacterium | reverse complement strand
GCTGTTCTCGCTGTGCCCGCCCGAGAAGCGGTCGGCTAACCTGAGTTGCACCGGGAAGTAGCGCAGCTTGGTTAGCGCGCAGCGTTCGGGACGCTGAGGCCGGGGGTTCGAATCCCCCCTTCCCGACCACGAAAGTGCTGGCCAGACGTAGTGCTTGGACCGTCGGTGCCGGTCGCCTGCGGATGCGTCCCGCGTGCAGCCCGCGTGGCGGCAGGGCCCGGAGGTCGGAAGCGTTCACCGAGGCGCTCCGCTGCGGCCCGGTCGGCGAGCCCGGTAGCCTGGGCGTAGAGGCCGATGGTGGTCCTCGGGTCGGCATGGCCGAGCCTGGTCTGGGCGGTCTTGAGGTCCACGCCTTCTTGCACCAGGGCGGTGGCGGCGGTGCGGCGCAAGTCGTGGAAACCCAACCCGGCGAGGTCGGCGGATTCTGTGGCAGGCAGCCAGGTGCGGAGGCGCCAATGGGCGTAGTCGAGGCCACCGCCGTCGCGGTTGACGAAGATCAGGGCGTCGGGGTCTGCGGCGGTGAGGTGCCGTCGCGTGAGGAGGAAGGCGAGCTCGTCGACCAGCCATCCGGGTACGCTCATGGTCCGCCGGCCAGCCGCCGACTTGGGGCGCCGCGTGATCATCTCCCCGCCGATCCCTCGCGTGCGTTGCTCCTCGACGGCCAGGGTGCGACCGAGGAGGTCGAGGGCCCGGACCTTGAGCCCGGCGACCTCTCCCCAGCGCAGGCCGAGGACGCCGGCCAGCAAGACCATGACCCCGTGGTCGGGGCCGACCGCCCGGGCCAGATCATCAAGGTGGCCGGCGTCGAGGACCGGGCGACGCTGGGTTTCGGTCGCCGGGAGGCGGATGCTCCGGCACGGGCTGCGCACGAGGAGGTCGGCCTGCACGGCGGCGTTGCAGATGGCCCGGATGGTGTCGTAGTGACGCCTGACCGTGCGGGGCGACACCTGGCCGCACCAGCCGGTGACCAGAGCCTGTATGTCTCTCGGGGTCAGCGATGTGAGCCGCCGGCTCCCGACCGCGGGCAGGATATGGCGGTCGAGGATGGTGCGGTCCCGGGCGATCGATCCCGGGCTCTTGGCTGGGTTCGACGCCAGCCATTCCTCGGCCCAGGCTGCGACGGTCATCTCCGTGGTGCGGGGGTTGATCCACTCGCCACGAGCTTGGGCCGCTCGCTCGGCGTGTTCGAAGCGCTCCGCCTCCTTCCTCGTGCGGAACGTCCTGGAGTACTCCCTGCCGTCGGGATCGCGCAGGCGAACCTCGTAGCGCCGCTCCCCTGCGGCCGTCCGCTTCGACTTGATGCTCACTGCTACCCCCAGGCGATCACGGGAATGGAAGCGGCAGCATTTCGCCCGACTCGCCGTCTGGGCGAGGGCGGCGGCGACGGCGGCTGCGACCGGGGCGGTACCAGCTTTCAGTGTGCACTGTAGGTGCGACGACGACGGCAACCGGTGAGTCGCCGCTGCTGTCCCCGGTCAGGCGCTCGACGTAGCGCTGGAGGGCAGCGGGTTGGATGCGTCGACTGTGACCGACCTTGACCGAGGCGATCTCACCAGCAGCGAGGAGCTCGTACAAGCGGGTCCGACCGATACGCAATGCGTCGGCGGCCTCCTCGGGGGTGAGCAGCAGCGGCGACGGGGGGACTGTCACAGGTCGGGCTCGGGCTCGAGGCGCCGACGCAGACTGTCCGCCCAGACGGCAGGCAAATCCAGGGCGATCCAGGCCGGGTGGTGGTCGTCGGGATGGACCCCGAAAACGGTGCGGTAGCGGCGCAGCCGCCGGAAGATCGTGGCCCGGTTCCACCCGGCAGCCTCTAGCCCGGCGAAGCCCCCAGCCCGCCACCACGCCAGCCAGAAGCCGATCAACTCGGACTCCTCGATCACCGAGGCAGACAGCTCGGAGCGCACCTCCTCCGACATGTCGTCGGGCAAGTTCCCGCCCGCCCGGCCACCCGCCTCCTCGACGAGGTCCCGGGCGGTGTGCAGGTGGAACTCATCCCACGCATGCTTGGCATGTCCGGAGCCCTCGGGGCTGGCGCTTCGTTGGGTGCGATAGTCGGTGACCACAGTCGCAGTATCGCACCTGTCAGCCTCAGTGTCAATCCTGCGACTTACCTAGGAAACGAAGGAAGCGGCAACTAGGCCGGCCAGGGCCGGCCTCACCCAGTATTCCCGGTGGGTTAATGCCCGGGCCGTCAAGGCTGCCCCTACGGGCGGCCTACGGCCGGCCTTGACTGCCCTCGTCAACTCGGTACACACTCCAAGGGCCACCCGCTGGCATGATCGTCCACAGCCCCGACGAGCTGCATGCTCACCGCCACTCGTTGCGACCACAACGACGTGACTGCCATTACGGGCTCCTCTCGTGAAGACAGTCCCGGCCACGGATCCCAACCGTTCCAAGAGGATCAGGGCACGACTGCGATCACAGACTCGACACAGGAGACGGGTTCTGTGGTCCACTCGTGGGCGACCGGCGCCTCCGGCGCCAGCCGCCTCGGATCAATGAGACGTGTGAGAACTTTCTTTACTAGGAGTCAAGGGCGGACTCGCTCTGCGCAAAGCCCGGGTTGCGCTCCAGCGATCGTGATGGCGGCGATCGGAACTGCGGCCCTTGCAATCCCGACAGCACCCGCCATGCAACTCGTTGATGTGCTATGCGTTCCCAACCTCGATCGGAATCCGTCATAGATCGACATCGTCAGTCTCTTACCTGGTCATTCTTTAGTCCGGACACTTTGTAGGGAATGAGCTTGCCGGTGCAAAACCGGCGGGGTGTGCGCCGACAAGAGCAACCGTGCCGGCCTCACCTGGTGATTCGCGCGAAAAATGTGTCGCTGCGCTCTCCTGGCCGGTCATGATGTCGGTTATCGTGACCCTGGAGTCGATGTGGTTCGGACCGCCTTCAAGAAACCACCTTCCGGCGAAGGTGTCAAAGAGCACCGGGGTGCACGCCCCGTCGGTCAGGCCGATAATTCGGCTGCCCCAGGTGCCTCCAATATCGTTCCCGCTGACGAGCGCCGAAGCGACCGGAGGCTGATAGACGGTGAAGCCGGAGAAGCTGTGCGCAGTTGTCGGACTCAGGCAGGCACTGTCGCTGCCGGCGCAGGTGTCGACGGCCACGACATATGTGCCGTACGGGGCGGAGGGGGGTTCGCTGCCGGCCCTGACGGGTCCGAGTGTGCCGGCCGTGAGGACAATCCACCGGTCTGCGCCGGGGAAGCCCCCGCAGAAGACGATCGGCCCGAACTCGGACGTTATGGCGGCGGTCGTTTGGCTGTCGAAGAAACCCGAGCCGCAGTATTTGAAGTCCGGAGATGGATAGAAGGCGGTGACGGTCGGGATCTTGGGGTTTGATAAGATCGACGAGGGGATTGTCGAGGCCGATTCAGTGGTCACTGAGTTATTCGCGGCTCCGCACGCGGAGAGGCCGCTGAGAGCGGCGACGATTATGGCCATAAGCAGCGGCGACCTTCTATAGGTCATGCAGAAATCGCGCATGTGTTTCCTCCGGGCTAGGAGGGTCCTGGTGGCATTTGGCTATGCTCCTCCCCGAAATTAGGGTACGAACCCCGGCGGGTGTAGGCAAGGATCATAACCGGCCAGAGCCCTAGTGCTGCGTCGCGCTTTTGACTTGTGACAGGGTTTTGCGGCCTCGGCGTACTTTTTCGAGGATTTCGTCGGCCGCCGCGTGCCACACGAACGGTTTGGGATCGGTGTTCCA
>JAKBBS010000306.1 GCA_021808425.1 Actinomycetes bacterium | reverse complement strand
AGGCACGGCCAGAGCCAGTGGAACCTCGAGAACCGCTTCACAGGCTGGTGGGACGTGCCCCTCTCCGAGCAAGGGAAAAAGGAGGCCCGTTCAGCAGGAGACCTCCTCGCCGGCGACGGCATCGAAGTCGACATCCTCTTCACCTCGGTCCTGACCAGGGCTATCAACACGGCCGAGCTGGTCTTGGAGGAGATGGGCCAGAGTTGGGTACCCGTCACCCGCCACTGGCGCCTCAACGAACGCCACTACGGATCGCTAACAGGCCTAGACAAGGTGGAAGCGAACAAGACTTTCGGCGAGGAGCTCTTCAAAGCGTGGCGGCGCAGCTACGACGTGCCCCCGCCTGCGATGGAGGCCGGTCACCGCTACGACACGACCGCCGACCGCCGCTACAGCGCTGTAGCGCCCGGCGCCCTTCCCGCCACCGAATGCCTCGCCGACGTCGTCGCACGGCTGCTCCCCTACTTCTACGACGTGATAGCCCCCGAGCTCCTGGCCGGGTCGACGATCCTCGTTGTAGCCCACGGCAACAGCCTGCGCGCCATGGTCAAACACCTCGAAGACATCACCGACTCCGACATCGCAGCGCTCGAAATACCGACCGGGGTACCGCGTGTGTATGAGCTCGACGATCAGCTCGCAGTGACCTCACGACGCGAGCTAGGCGACCCCGAAGCAATAGCTGCCGCAGCCGAAGCGGTACGCCGTCAAGGCGACCGGACCTAACAAGCTTGGAACACGCAAACCGAAACGCCGACCGCGCCGGCTTGGGCGCCCTGCGAGCGAGACGCTCCGAGCTCTGCGGCGACGCGGAGCTCACCGGCGGCGCGTGGTGTTCAGCCTGGGCGGCCGGAGTCGACGAATGGCTGGGCGGTCTCTACGCCGACTCCAGGCCACAGGGGTTGAAGGCCTCCACCGCGCTGGTCGCCGTCGGCGGCTACGGACGCGGCTCCCTGTCGCCCGGTAGTGACCTCGACCTGCTGTTGATCCACGACGGGCGCGCCAAGGACGTAGCAAAGCTCGCGGACGCCCTGTGGTATCCGATCTGGGACAGCGGGATCAGCCTCGATCACAGCGTCCGGACGATCAAAGAGCTGAGGGCGGCCATGGACTCCGACGTCAAAGTGGCGCTCGGCCTGCTCGACTTGCGCATCATCGCCGGCGACGCCGCCCTCGCCGAGACCGCCCAGCGCAAGGTCGTCGAAGCGTGGCAGGAGAGATCCAGCCGCTGGCTCGGCGACCTTCACCTCGTCGTCAAAGACCGCCACGACCGCTTCGGCGACCTCGCCTTCCTTCTCGAACCGGACCTGAAAGAAGCCCGCGGCGGGCTTCGCGACGTCCAGCTGCTCCGCAGCCTCGCCTCGGTGGAACCCAACCTCGCCTCGACGGTCGCCGACTCGGCCATCGCACGCGCCGAGGAGACCCTTAGCGCGACGCGTGTCGAGCTTCAACGCAACGCCACCACCAAGTCCAACGTGCTCCTCCTACAAGACCAGGACCGCGTCGCCGAAGCACGAAGGACCCTCGACACGGACGGCCGGCCCGACGCCGACGCACTTATGGCGCGCGTCGCCGGCTCGGCCCGGACCATCGCGTGGGCCTCCGACGACGCTTGGCGGCGGATGACTTCGCCGTATCTGGCCTCGAAGAAGCGGGGGCAGGCCGTCGGCCTGGAGCCGGGGATCGTCGTGCGCGACGGGGAGATCGGCCTCCTTCGCGCCGCAGACCCGGCGATCGACCCGTCCCTGGCGTTGCGCCTCGCGGCGGCATCCGCCGAGCAGGACCTGCCGATGGCACGGGCGGCCCTCGACCGACTCGCGAAACGGGCGCTGGCGCCCGAAGGGACCTGGACGCCAGCAACGCTTCAAGCGCTGCTGCGCCTTCTCGGCGCGGGGCGCCCGGCGATTGCGGCCGTCGAGGCCCTCGACCAGCGCGGCGTGTGGCTACGGTACCTGCCGGAATGGGCGGCGGTGCGCCACCGCCCTCAACGAAACGCCTACCACCGTTTCACGGTCGACCGCCACCTCCTGGAGACCGTCGCGAATGCAGCGTCGCGCCAAAGCGCCGTACACCGGCCGGACCTGCTGCTGCTCGGTGCGCTTCTACACGACATAGGCAAAGGGCGCGGGGGTGACCACACCGCCCTCGGAATCGGGATCGTCGAGTCGCTCGCGGCCCGGATGGGCCTGACCGACGAGGACCGATCGCTGCTCCAAGCGCTCGTGCGACACCACCTTCTGCTCCCCGACGTCGCCACAAGGCGCGACTTGGACGACCCTGCTACAGCAGCCTCGGTGGCGGCAGCGGTCGGCGATCAGGACACTTTGGAGCTACTGAGCGTTCTCACCGAGTCCGACAGCCTCGCTACAGGGCCGGCAGCGTGGGGGACATGGAAGGCCGGTCTTGTCAACCGCCTTGCGACCCAGGCGGCAGCGGTCCTCGAAGGCCGACCACCCCCCGAGGCGGGCCGTGCCGCTCTCAGCGCAGACGAGGCTGCGCTCCTCGCGAACGGGGACCTGCGGGTGATGGTCGACGGAAACTCACTCTGCGTCGCAGCGCCTGACCAGCGGGGCCTACTCGCCGTAGTAGCGGGCGTGCTAACGCTGTCGGGCGTCAACGTCCGATCTGCCACGACTATCTCGGACGAGACGATCGGCATGGCGCTGCTTCGCTTCGAGGTGGCACCGGCGTTTGATCATCTGCCCGACTGGCAGCGTTTTGCGAAGGAGTTGAGCGGCGCCCTCGCCGGTGACGCCGACCTGGAGCGCCGCCTCGAAGAGCGCGAGGCCCGTTACCGCAAGTTCCAGGTGAGCGTCGCCGCCCGCATGCCCGACGTGGCAGTCATTTTCGACAACGATTCGTCGACGTCGACGATCGTCGAGGTTCGCGCCCCAGACCGGGGCCCGGTGCTCTACAAGGTCGCGAGAGCCATCGCCTCGTCGGGTGTGACGATCACGTGCGCCCTTGTGAGCACCCTCGGCGCCGAGGCAATCGACGTGTTCTACGTCCACGACGCGACGGAGGGCCGGGTCCAAGACCCGGCCCTCATCGAGCAAATCGAGGTTGCGATACTCGATGCGCTTCAGCCGCCGCGCATGTAGCGGGCGTGCATCCTCCACATCCACATCGACACACCGAACCACCCTAAGGCGATGACGACCCACAAGAGGCCGAGCGTCGCCTGATGGTTCCCGGCCAGGATGATCGCCACTCCGAGTGCCAGCAGGGACATGACAAGCATCCCACGCCACGCCCAACCCGAACGTACCGACCGGGACTGGCTCACATCCCAGCGCTCACCGCTCATCACGCCCAGCATACGTGTCTTGAAGCTCGCCGGCGTGGCGGGCTTCAAGTCCCGCTTCGCCGGAGTCACCCGGCCCGTCTTGTACGAGCGGACGGCGCTGGTGCTAGATGGCATCCGGGCCCGTTTCTCCCGTGCGTATCCGCACCACAGTGTCGAGCTGCGTCACCCAGATCTTGCCGTCGCCGATCTTGTCGGTCCTCGCAGCCTTGGTTATCGCATCTATGACGCCGGGGACCGACGCCGAGTCGACGAGCACCTCCACCTTGATCTTCGGGGTGAAAGCGACCTGGTACTCGGCACCACGGTACACCTCGGTGTGCCCCTTCTGGCGCCCGTAGCCCTGGGCTTCGCTGACGGTGACGCCCTTGGCCCCGGCAGCTTCGAGGGCCTCGCGAACGGCGTCCAGCTTGAATGGCTTGATCACAGCTG
>JAKBBS010000305.1 GCA_021808425.1 Actinomycetes bacterium | reverse complement strand
GCATCTGGTCCGCCGAGACCGGGCACGATCCGCTCTACGGCCTCCTGCTTGCCGCCGAGCACACAGAGCGGATAACTCTCGGCACCGCCATCGTCGTCGCTTTCGGTCGTAGCCCGATGACTTTGGCCAACCAGGGTTGGGACCTAAACGAGTACTCCGGTGGTCGTCTCATACTGGGCCTCGGCTCGCAGATCAAACCTCACATCGAGCGGCGGTACTCGATGCCCTGGTCGCACCCGGCGCGCCGCATGCGCGAGTTCATCCTCGCGATGCGGGCCATCTGGGACTGCTGGCAGAACGACACGAAGCTCGATTTCCGGGGCGAGTTCTACACGCACACCCTCATGACACCTTTCTTCAACCCGGGACCGTCTAAGTTCGGGGCTCCGAAAGTGTTCCTCGCAGCGGTCGGCACCGAGATGACCAAAGTTGCCGCCGAAGTCGCCGACGGCCTTCTGGTGCATGGTTTCACCACCGAGCGTTACCTGCGGGAGGTCACTCTGCCCGCGCTTGAAGGTGTCCTCGAGTCGTCGGGGAAGAGCCTCGACGACTTCGAGTTGTCGTATCCGGCTTTCGTCGTCACGGGAAGCGACGCCGAGGCTGTAGCAGCAGCGGAGGTGGGCACACGCAGGCAGATCGCGTTCTACGCCTCGACCCCCGCCTACCGCTCGGTGCTCGAACTGCACGGCTGGGGGGACCTCCAGCCTGACCTGACAGTGCTGTCGAAGCGGGGAGAGTGGGAGGAGATGGGCCGCCTGATCAGCGACGACATTCTCGAAGCGTTCGCGGTGCGCGGCGATCCGGGGGATATCCCTGCGCTCCTCCACGAGCGTTTCGGAGACGTCGTCGACCGGATCAGCCTCTACATGCCCTACGACGACAAAGGTGTCGCCTCGCAGATCATGGCTGGCCTTCGGGAGCTGCGCTGATGCGAGCTTCGCTGATGCGATCCGTGCCCTGGGTACTACATCAGTCGGTAGTCGCTTGAAGGTCCGCTTCGCGGTCTCGGTGGGCGCCGGGACCCCCGACCCCGGACGGCTGGGTGACGTCGTTTCGGAGGCTGAGCTGCGAGGTTTCGACACGGTGTGGCTGTCGGACGTGCCGATGCTCGCGAACACCGATCCGGTGCTCGGCGTCGCCTTCGCGGCCGCGCGAACGTCGCGGATGCATCTCGGGCTCAACGTGATCCCTTTCGGCTCGACCCGCTTCGTCGTCGCGAACCGTCTGGCGCAGCTCGACCGCCTCAGCGGTGGGCGCCTCCTCGTGACGCTCGTCCCAGGGCTCGACCAGCCGGGTGAACGCCAGGCGCTTGCCACGAACGGACTCCGGCGCGGCGACGCGATCGAGGACATGATCCCCGAGCTTCGATCCTGGTGGGCGGGTGACGGTGTCGACGTGGGTGACGGTGTTATCGCCCGCCTGGCGGTCAGGCCGGTTCAGGATCCGCTGGAGATCTGGCTGGGAGGTTCCAGTCCGGCAGCCATACGCCGAGCGGGTCGGGTGGCCGACGGCTGGCTCGGCGCACGGGTGTCCCCGCAGGAGGCCGGCGTGATAAGAAAGGCGATCCTCGACGAGGCGGCGTCGGCCGGAAGGTGCATCGACGTAGAGCACTTCGGTCTTTCGATCGCGTACGCGAGACACGAATCCGACCTGGACCGGGCGCGCCGGACCGCTCCTCTGATCGTGCGAAAGCCGGCAGACGTTGCGGTGACCCGGGAGGTCGTGCCTGTAGGTTCGTCCGCCCTCCGCGAGCTTGTCGGCGGCCTGGTCGAGCAGGGCTTGTCGAAGTTCGTGGTGCGACCCGCTGCGTCCCCCGAGCGATTAGACGGGGGAGCGGGATGGCCCGACGAGCTGGAATGGCTCGCCGCTTCGCTGCTCGACCTGCAGACCTGACCGTCAGCCTCGGGCGATCCCAGCCGCGTCAGCGATACGGGCCGCTTCAGCCGCGGCGTCGATGTCGTCTCGGACCCCGACCAGGAACCGGCGGAATCGACCGGCGTTGACCTCTACGAGCACAGCGGCCCGCTGGCGGCGCAGCACGCAGAAGTCGTACTGGTGGTCCCCGTGGGTCCAGGTGCCGATCGCTGCCACGCCGCGCAGCGCGGTTCCGGCCATCCGCCGGCCGCGCAAGGTCATCCAAGGGTCGTCGACCGGCCTGACCTGGCGGACAGCACTCAACGGCACGGTGATGTCGCGGTGGAATCCGAGGAACTTCTGCTGGAACGGCATGTGCAGCACCAGGTCGCTGCCTTTGACTTCTAGTTCGGCCACAACCGGCGAGCTTAGGCATCCAGGCGTCCCGGCGCGGATTCCCGCGACGACGTGGTCGGCGTTCAGCGCCGACTTGGTAGCTTCGGGGGAATGAACGAGCCTTCGACAAGCGCCCGCCCCCCGTCTGCGACGGGCTCGGAGGACGGTGCGCTTCGCAAGGCGGTGGTCCTCGTGAGCGGCGGTCTCGACTCGACGACGGTTCTCGCGGTAGCGAGGGCTGACGGCTACGAGTGTTACGCGCTCAGCTTCGACTACGGCCAACGCCACCTTGTGGAGCTCGACGCGGCCCATAAAGTCGCCTTCGCGATGGGGGTCGCCGACCACGTCGTGAGCCGGATCGATCTGCGCCGCTTCGGTGGGTCCGCTCTCACCGCCGACGTAGAGGTCCCCAAAGGACGTGAGATTGACCGGATGGACGAGGCGATCCCCGTAACCTACGTACCGGCGCGCAACACCGTGTTCCTCGCCTTCGCGCTTGCGTGGGCTGAGACGCTCGGCGCGTCGGACATCTTCATCGGGGTCAACGCCGTCGACTACAGCGGCTACCCCGACTGCCGCCCCGAATATCTGGAGGCCTTCGAGAGGATGGCGAATCTCGCGACCAAGCTCGGCGTCGAAGGCAAAGCGACGATCAAGGTCCACGCGCCGCTCCTGTCGATGACCAAGTCGGAGATCATCACCCTCGGAGGCGAGCTCGGGGTTGACTACGCTTTGACGAGCTCCTGCTACGACCCTCACCCCACCGGCCGGCCCTGCCAGGCCTGCGACGCGTGCCTTCTTCGCGCGAAGGGCTTCGAAGACGCCGGCGTGGCAGATCCTCTTCTCTCCTGACATGTACCGGGTCAAGGAGATCTTCTACACCCTCCAAGGTGAGGGCGCCCGCACCGGCAGACCGGCGGTGTTCTGCCGTTTCTCGGGATGCAACCTGTGGAGCGGCCGGGAACGCCACAGGCAGAACGCCACCTGCAGTTTCTGCGACACCGACTTCGTGGGCGTCGACGGGCCGGGTGGAGGCCGCTTCGCCGATGCGGCGTCCCTGGCAGGCGCGGTAGCCGCCATGTGGCCCGCGGATCGCTGCGCGGTCCCGACCTCGGATGCCCCCCGTCCGCGTCTGGGCTTGCCTTACGTCGTCTGCACCGGCGGCGAGCCGCTGCTTCAGCTCGACGAGCCGCTCATCGACGCTTTCCACGATCGAGGATTCGAGATTGCGATCGAAACAAACGGCACCAAAGTCGTGCCGTCAGGCGTCGACTGGGTTTGCGTCAGCCCGAAGGCCGGGGCACCGACGGTCGCAGACGCAGGCGACGAGCTGAAAGTCGTCTACCCCCAGGACGGCCTCGACCCTGAAAGCCTGCTGGCGTTTGATTTTCCACACCGTTACCTGCAGCCGATGGACGGTCCCGACCTAGAAGACAACACTGCCGCGGCCGTTCGCTACTGCCTTGACCACCCTGCGTGGCGGCTCAGCTTGCAGACCCACAAGCTTCTGGGGATCCCGTGAGCGAACACGCA
>JAKBBS010000304.1 GCA_021808425.1 Actinomycetes bacterium | reverse complement strand
ACCTCGAAACCCGAATCGTCGAACAAGTCGTCCACCTCGACGACCTCGCTCGCAGCACCCAAACTCAACCCTGGCCGCTGCCACCTGAATGCGTCCGAGTTGCTATCCGGGTAGGAGTCGAGATCGGCGAATGTCGCTTCGGTGACACGCAAGTCCTGCGAGCTCTCTACCGGGACGGCGCGGGCTCCGTGTGCCCGGTCCTGTGAGTCCGGCCTGTTTTGACGCCTCTCAGCGCTGGCGGGTCGCCGGTCGTCGCGAACGCAAACGCACGTGGTGCAATCCCACTTCGATCGCGGCCGATCGTGAGACTATGGGCTATGCCCGATCCGCTCGGTAGCGTCGCCGAAGTCTGGAGATACCCGGTGAAGTCCCTCCGCGGGGAACGTCTGGACGGGGCTGCCTGCTCCGCTCGCGGTATCGACCAGGACCGACGGGGGGCGGTGCTGGGAGCGGACGGCAGGATAGGCAGCGGTAAGACAACCCGACGTTCCGACGCATGCCCGGCTTGCTGGACCTGGCTGCCATCCGGCTTTCCCGCAGCCCCATCCGACATTTGAGCTTGCGCTAGCCTCATCCTCTGACTATGCGAATAGGGCCAGTCGGCGAAGAAGGAACTTTGCGAAGGGGAAGCGCGGCCGATGTCAGAACTGTTTAGAGGATTTCGGGAACGCAGCGACGCGCCGGCGGTCATCGACGAAGTGGGCGAGACGTCGTGGAGGGACTTCGATGAGCGGGTGAACGCGCTCATTCACATCTTGCGCACCCATGGTGTGCAGGCAGGCGAGCGCATCGCGCTTCTTTCGGACAACAGACGGGAGATCTTCGAGGTCTACGCAGCCGTAGCCCAATGCGGCGTCTTCGTAGTCCCGATCAACTGGCATTTCGCTGCCGAGGAGGTCGCATACGTCGTCGCGAACTCAGGTTCCCGACTCGTGATCGTCGATCCGTCGCACCTCGAGACGCTAGGCGACATCGACATTCCTAGGCTGATCCTCGGTTCGACATACGAGGAGGCGATTGCGGCAGCTGATTCGGAGGAGCCTGCGGGCCAGATGATGGGCGGGGTGATGTTCTACACGTCTGGCACCACCGGACGACCGAAGGGCGTTACCAGCTCGTCGTTTGCGTTGGGAACGCCTACCGGCGTGTACTCGCAGATGGCCGCTGGCCTCGCGGCGCTAGGCGTACCGCCGCAGGGGCGCACCCTCCTGTGCGGTCCGGGGTACCATTCGGCGCAATGGGCGCTGAGCTTCTTCCCGCTCGTCGGCGGCTCGACTGTCGTCGTTCAGCGCAAGTTCGATCCGGCGGACACCTTGGAACTCATCGACCGCCACCAAGTCACCAACCTGCATCTGGTCCCAACGCAGTTCATACGCATGCTTCGGTTGCCTGAAGATCACCGCAGCCGCTTCTCCGGCAGCTCGCTGGCAGTCGTCCTGCACGGGGCGGCGCCCTGCCCGCGTGAAGTCAAGAAGCAGATGATCGACTGGTGGGGTCCGAAGATCACCGAGTACTACGGAGCGACCGAAGGGGGGTTCGTCTCGCTGATCGGGGCATCGGATTGGCTGGAGCACCCGGGGTCGGTAGGCCGGCCACTACCGACAATGGAGGTGCGCATCGTCGCAGACGATGGAACGCAGGCCGGTGTGGGCGAGCCGGGCGTGATCCACGTCCGTAACCTGAGCGGCCTCGACTTCGAGTACTTGGACGAGCCCGACAAGACCGCACAAGCCCACTCCGTCGCCGGGTATTTCACCTTGGGCGACGTTGGTTATTTGGACAACGAAGGATTCCTTTACCTGTCCGACCGGCGTATCGACATGATCATCTCCGGGGGCGTCAACATCTACCCGGCGGAGATCGAAGGCGTTCTGGCCGCCCACCCGTCTGTGGTCGACGTGGCGGTCTTCGGCATTCCCGACGAGGAGTACGGCGAGCGGGTGCACGCGACGGTGCAGCTCGTTCCGGGGGTCGACCTTGACAATGCACAGCGCGTCGACCTGGAGTCCTTCCTGCGCGCGAGACTTGCGGGCTACAAAGTGCCGAAGGACTGGTCGAGTGTCGACCAGATGCCTCGAAGCGAAGCCGGTAAACTTCTCAAAGCGAGCTTGCGGGCGCCCTATTGGCAACACACTGGGCGGTACATCTAGACGCGCGAGGCGCTGGACATGACTATCAGGTTCGTTGGAACCTCAATCTTGCCCTGAACTTCTCGGAATAAGACCAGATTGGGCTACTTCCGAGCAGACCTCAGCGATTCGTGGTAGCAGGCGCTGGGCGTCGCAGCACGACGCCGAAGATAGTGGGCTCCATTAGATCTGACAGACGGTAAGCGGCTGGTCGCAGGAACGAGACCGCTACCACGGTCGCGGATGCCAGCAGGTACCCTGCGACCACATCGCCCGGATAGTGGGCGCCAACGTACAACCGATCGAAGCACAGAAACAGGCCGAGGACGACGTTGACCGCAGCAAAGACCCGGATGGCTGATCGGCTCGTGAACCTCCTGTTCGGCTCCGTCAACTTGCCGGCGGCGTGCTGTCCGCGCCCCTCCCATACAGCGCCGCCTAACGCGAGGATGAGCGAAACAGTCAGACCGCCAGCGACAACGGAGTGGTCCGAAGGGAAGGAGTAGTCACTCGTCTTGCCGACAAGGACGAGTGCCTGCGGATGCGTAGCATACGGACGCAACTCTTTGGCGGCGTGGCCGACCACCTGGTTGAGACCGACGGCGACCAAGGTGCCGAGCCCCCCGAGTGCGAGTAGGGACGCCGCGCGGTTGGCACCGCGCCACCATGCCATCGCGTAGGCAGCGACGAAGACTGCAGCCAAGAGAACAGGTCCGATCCACACCGCATACGCAGTCATAAAACCGTGCGCCCAGGCTGTTTGCTTGGAGAGTCGGTTGATGTCGATGTAGACCGAGTTGTTGAAACTCTTCGGCGCCAGCACCTGAACGTCGGTGAGGATAACGGCGCTGGGCGTCAGGGGGAGGAAGGCGGACATTTGCCTGAGCGTAACAAAAAGTACGCCATCTAATGTAGCATTCGTTACATGCCATGGCGTGTCCTCACGTACCGCTTGTCAGGTGACCAGTCCCGTCACCGGGTGGCCGTGTGGCGCGAACTTCGCCGTGTGGGAGCGGTCGCTTTGCAGTCTGCGACGTGGGCGATACCCGCGGGTGACGGCTTCGACGAAGGGTTGCAACGCGCCGTCTCGCTCGTGCGGCGGTCGGGAGGCCAGGCACTTTGCTTCGACGTGAGCGCCTCGGACGAAACGCTCGCCGCCGTGGAGGGTCTTTACACGGCGGAGCGGGAGGCGGAGTGGGCGGAGTTCCTAAGCGAGTGCGACAAGGCCGAAGTCGAGCTTCGCCGCGAGATCGAGACCGAGAAGTTCACCCTCGCGGAACTCGACGAGGAGGAGCAGAACGTCGAACGCTTGCGACGATGGTACCGGGACATTCGATCCAAGGACCTTTTCGGCGCCCCCACTGCAGGGCACGGCGAGCGGCGCCTGAAAGATTGCACGGAGCTGTTGGAGAATTTCGCCGGGCGCGTCTACGACGCTCGCGAAACACGCTAACTGGTCGCGGTCACAGGGCGGCCGTAGGATCAGGGTCGTGGCAACACGGTACGACCTTTCGAGCGTGCCGCCCCAGGGCGGGTACCGGGCCAGGTACTGCCCGGTACGGGCGCAACTCGACGTGCTGCGCCCTACCGAGCCGCTTGCGATCTCGCCGGTCATCGAGCGAAGGATGGCCCAGGGCGTCGACTTCGAGGCTTCTGTCCTCGCTGCCGGACGAGCCGGGTGGCCAG
>JAKBBS010000303.1 GCA_021808425.1 Actinomycetes bacterium | reverse complement strand
ACTACGTGTCCCACCTGCTAGCCAAGCTGGGGATGTCCAGGCGCTCGGAGGCCGCCGCATATGCCGCGCGCCTAGCCGAACAACGCCGGCACCGCTATAGCTGCTAGCGAAGAGAGCCTTAGGACCGCCTCGAACAGCGTGGCGGATGTAGACCGCGCAGCTGAGCATCGTTCGATCCGACGGTCCCTCTCACTGCCTAGCCCGGACTCTCCTGGGCGAGCTCTGACAGTGCCTCGTCGATGAGGCGACCCGCCTCGTCGGCGATCGACTTCAGCTTCGGGTTGGCTGTGATGCTGGCCATGATCGCGGGATCCATAGTTGGTGTCTCAGGCTCTACCCGGACTGGCCCCCGTCCGCACCGCTTCACCTCAGCGGTGGTGGTGATAGACGGGCCAATCGGGGCGATCAGTGGGCGAAACGGACCTGGGGCAGAACCCGGTCGAGCCAGGCGGGGCGGTACCACATGTGGTGGCGACCCAGGCGGAGCAGGACCGGGAGCAACACGAGACGTACGACGAGGGCGTCGAGGGCGACCGCCACAGCGAGGATGACGCCCATTTCTTTCGGGGCGAGCGGTCCGGATAGGGCAAAAGTCAAGAACACGGCGATCATGACCGCTGCAGCGGAGATGACGACCCGGCCCGAGGTGCCTACCGATCCGGTCATGGCGTGTTCAGCGTCGGGGTGGGTTTCGTAGCGTTCCTTGGCCGCGGAGAGCAGAAAGAGGGTGTAGTCCATCGCTACACCGAAGACCATTGCGCCGAAGAACAGCGGCCCCCATGCGTCGACGAAGCCTTGCGGCGTGAAATTCAGCAAGCCGGACAGATAGCCGTCCTGGAAGATGAGCCGGGCGATCCCGAACGCCCCGGCGACCGAGAGGCCCGTAACCACTACGCCGGTCAGGGCTACGAGCGGGGCGCCGAGCGCTACGAGAAGCAGGAGGAACCCGATGACGGCGAGCACGCCGAACACGAGTGGGGTGCGGCTCGACAACGCGTGTTGCAGGTCGAGGTTCTCAGCTGCTGCGCCTCCCACGAGGCTGCCTGAGGGCAGGGTGTGCCGGATGAGGTTGATGGTGGACCCGGTTGCCTGCGTGGACGGCGCTGTGGTAGGCACGACCTGGTCGAGCGTCCAGCCGCCCGACGTCGGCCCGGGCACCGTTGCCGCCACGCCAGGAGTGCGCGACAGGACGGCGAGGGCAGCGTTTTGGCTGGAGGCAGGCACGACGACCTGAAGGGTGCCGGGGGCGCCGGGCCCGAAAGCGTGGGTGACCTGGTTGTAGCCGATCCGGGCGTTTGCCGAGGCTGGGACGATGGTGATCGACGGCATCGAGGTGCGCAGCCCGATCACGGGGGCGGCGGCGAGGCCGAGGACGACCAGCGCAGCCAGCCCAGCTGGTAGTGGGTGCCGCCATATGGTCCGCGCCCAGGCGTGAAGCCTCTGCTCAAGTTTGTAACCGTGAGGTTGATCGGCCGAGCGACCCCGGCCGACGCGAACACGGCCGACGCGGACACGGCCGGAGTCGATGCGAGTGCCAAGCTTGCCCAACACGGCTGGGAGCAGGGTGAGGGTCGCTGCCAGTACCGAGATAACTGCGAGCATGATTCCGAGCGCCATTGACCGGAATGCGGGACTGGGCACAATCAGGATCGCGGCAAGGGATGCGAGGACGGTCAGGGCGGAGAAGGCGACAGCCTTGCCGGCGGTGGCCATAGTTTCGGCGACCGACGCGGTCGCGGCAGCCCGATCGCCGGGGATGGCGTTACGGCGGTGCATGGCGCCCCGAAAACGCACGACCAGGAAAAGGGCGTAATCGATGCCGAGGGCCAACGCGAACATGAGCGCGAAGTTCAGCGCCCATATAGACACGGGGGCGATCTTGTCGGCTAGCACGAGGGCGCCGGCAGCGACGAGAAGTCCGGCCATTGTCAGCATGAGAGGTAGGCCGGCCGCGACCAGGCTACCGAAGGCGACGGCCAGGATCGCAATGGTGACTGGCCATGACAGCATCTCCGAGCGCATCATCGCCGAATGGTTTACCGAGTTGAAGTTGGCCCACAAAGCGCTGTCACCGGTGAGAGTGGCGCTCACGGTGCCGCTGCCGGCACGGCCTATGGGGCCGGCCAGCTGCTGGGCTGCTCTTACCATGGCGTTCGGTCCCGCCGCAGCGCCGGCGGTGATAATCCCGGTCCGTCCGTCGGGCGAAATTGACACCCCCGGCTGCGGTTCGACCACCGTGGAGACTGTCGATTCGGCCCGCAAAAGGTTTGTGACCTTGGCTATGACAGCTCCGGCGGCCGGGTCGGAACTGATCGGGCCGGCGCGGTCAACGACGACGACTTGCAGGGCGCTTGCACCGAGGCCGTGGAAGTCCCGCTGGATCACGTCGCGGGCCGCAACCGACTGCGACGTCGAATCCTGCCAGCCCGCCCCCGCTAGAACGGACTGGACGCGGGGAGCGAAAAATCCGAAGCCGACAATCACCAACGCCCAGACGACTAGCACGATCCGCAGATGCGTGGCGGTCCACGTGCCGAGACGGTACATCAATCCCGGTTCGCCAGACACCGATCGATTTGTCGCCTGGCGGGTAGCAACCTCCGCGACGCTCATCGGTGATCGCCTATCTGTATTGAATCAGCGCCGACTGTGACGTCGACGGGTAGAAGAGCATCCAGTTCGGCGACCCGGCGGCGGAGGCTTCCGCACACCATCTCGCACAGTTCGAACAGGTCTGGATCGGCGATCGAGTAGAAGGCCTTGTTTCCTTCCTTCACGCGCCTGACCAGGCCTTCCTCGAGCAGGATCCCCATGTGTTTGGAAAGGTTCTGCTGGGAGGCCCCGGTGACGTTTTGAAGATCGGCCCCCGTAGCGGGGCCATCGCGCAGTGCGTCGAGGACATGGATCCGAGTCGGCTCGCTCAGCACCCTGAAGCGGTGGGCGATCAACTCGATTAAGGCGTCGGGAAGCGGTTTCGGCAAACTCACGTCCAACAATCTACACTGCCTTACAACTGTGTAGTTGTGATAGTTGTCACCCAGCCACTCGGATCACGGTCCTCTAGGGATGGGCCCTTCCTGCGTCATGACGCGCCAGACTGGGCACATGAGCGAAGTAGGCCAGAGAAAGACGTCTGCCGCGGCGGACAGCGGCAGGAATGTTGGCTGGAAATGAACCGGCTGGCCCAGGAAGCAAGCCCCTATCTACGCCAGCACGCCGACAATCCGGTGAACTGGTACCCGTGGGGTCCCGAGGCGTTCGAAGCGGCGCGAACCAGGGACGTGCCTATCCTGCTCTCCGTCGGCTATTCGGCTTGTCACTGGTGCCACGTGATGGCCCACGAGTGCTTCGAGAATAGCGAGGTAGCCGCCAAGATGAACGACCTCATGGTCAACATCAAAGTTGACCGCGAGGAACGCCCTGACGTCGACAGCGTCTACATGGACGCCGTGCAAGCCATCACCGGCTCCGGGGGCTGGCCGATGACCGTGTTCCTCACGCCCGATGCGCGGCCGTTTCACGGGGGAACCTACTTCCCGAGGGCGCAGTTTCTTGCCCTACTCGACAGGGTCGGCGAGCTTTGGGCGAACAGGCGCGCCGACCTGGACGATGCGGCCACCCAACTCTCTGAAGCGGTTCGAGCGCAGACTTCGCTGCCGTCGGCGAGCTGGGCGGCAGGAGGGGATCCGGCCGCCGGATCCGACCCGGCGCTTCTTGAGCGAACCGGGGAAGCGCTCTTGGCCCGATTCGACCCGGACTGGGGCGGTTTCGCCAGAGCGCCGAAGTTCCCGCAACCCCCGATGCTCGAGGCGCTTCTGCAGGCAGC
>JAKBBS010000302.1 GCA_021808425.1 Actinomycetes bacterium | reverse complement strand
ACGCCAAGCGTTGCCGCTACCTCCTCCGCCGATGATGGGCGTTTGTCGAGCAAGCGCAGGAGGCCTTCTCCGCTCAACAGTTTCTCCGGACGATTTCCCGTTGCATTCGCTGCGTCGAGCGAAACTTGAATGGCTTGCCTAGCAATGCGACCGAGGGCCCCGGGGGCGCTTCGAACACAGTCCGCGCAGACACCAAGCCGGCGCGACGACGCGCCTTTGAGAGGCTCGGCGCAATGCGCACACGAACTGATTGCAGGTAAGACGACACTTGCAGCTGCCGGGCGGCTTGGGGCACCGGGCGACCGGCCGCGAGTTCGTGTCCGCTTGGAGGGTCTGCCAGAAGGCGCTAGTGGCGACGGAAGAGGTGTGGCAGACACAGCAGACAACTGCTCGAGGTATGGGCTCGGTCGGTTGTCCCAGCCCCTGGCATTCTGCGCCGCCCAGGTCAGATGCAACTCCCTTCGCGCCCTTGTTATCCCGACATGCAGGAGCCGCTCCTCCTCGGCGAGCTGTGCGGGTGTCGTGGCAAAGCTCGACGGGACGCAACCGTCGGCCATGCCCACGACGAACACGACGTCCCACTCCAATCCTTTGGATCTATGCAAAGTCGCAAGCGTCACACCGTCGCTGCCCAAATCGACATTACGTCTCGCTAACGCGTTGACCTCCCCGAGAGTGCTGCGTGCATCGCTTGACAACCCACCGCCGGTGCCCCCCGACAACCCTTGGACCAGCTCCGCGAGGGCCTGAAAGGATTCCCAACGCGTACGGGCCGCACCGAGGCCGGCGGGCGGTGAGTCCGGGTCGAAGCCGGCGTCGCCGAGTACCGACGAGAGCAGCTCGTTTCCGTCTCGGTCCGGCTCGGCTCGCGCAAACGCTCCGAAGCGCGCAAGCGCCGAGCGGATCTCCTCCCGCTCGAAGAACGTGACGTCCTCGGCAACCCGGCTGGCTATGCCGGCGCGGGTCATGGCAGCCTCGAAACGAGCCTGGGCCGAGTTGTACCGGTAGAGCACAGCGACCTGCGCCGGCCGGGTTCCTGCCGCAAGCACGCGGCGGGTCGCGCCGGCAACCCAGGACGCTTCCGCGGACTCGGTTTCCAAACGGTGCACTTTGGGCGAGGGACCCGCCGGCCGGGTCGCAACCAATAGCTTGGCCGTCCTGTCGACTGCAGTTCGGTTCGCCCACTTGAGGATCTGGGGGCTACTGCGATAGTTCCGCTCGAGGTTGATCACCCGCGCCGACGGGTAGCGTCTGGGGAAATCCGTCAGGTAGCCGGGGTCGGCTCCTTTCCAGGAGTAGATGGCTTGGCGCGGATCTCCGACGACGCAGACATCTTGGCTGTCTCCGACGATCGCGTCGAGCAGCCGCTGCTGCGCCGGGTCGGTGTCTTGGTATTCGTCCACGGTTACGTGCGCCCACCGGGACCTCACCCGAAGTGCGGCTTGAGGATCGGCGTGGAGGACATCTGCTGCGATTTCGAGCAGGTCAGCAAAGTCGACACGCTCGATCGCGGCTTTGCGGTTCGCGTAGCGTTGCCATGCGTCAGTAACGGTTCGAGGGTCGACGCCCGGATTGCGGTCGGCCGATGACGACGCCGACTGGTAGTCCTCCGGGGACACAAGGCGGCTTCTCGCCCACGCGACTTCGTCCGTCACCTCGCGTACGGTCACGTTGTCGGGCTCCTTGCCCGTCACGGAGCGAAGGCTGTCGCGCCAGACGCGCCATGAATCGCGCTCCCCTAATACGACGGGTGATTCTCCCGGTCGGCCGGTGACGGCCCAGAACTGTGCTGCGACTCTCAAAGCGCCGGCATGGAAGGTGCGCGCGTCCACCCCAGTCACGCCAAGGCAGCTAAGCCGCTCGCCTAGCTCCGCTGCCGCCTTCTTCGAATGGGTGACAGCCAGCGCCCGCTCCGCGTGCAGCTGGCCGGTGCTGACTGCGTAGGCAAGCCGGTGGGTGACGGTGCGCGTCTTACCGGTCCCTGCCCCGGCGATGATGCACACCGGCCCGAAGACTGCTTCCGCCGCTTCGCGCTGGCTCGGGTCCAGGCCGTCCAAGAGTCCCGACATCGTACCGACATGTTGACGCATGGATGAGACGACCACCAACAGCTTCCAAGGAGTGTTGAGTCCCCCCGGCGGCGAGCATCACGGTATCAGCCGGACAGAACCACGGACCACACGGGATGGATCTCCATCCAACCATGATCACGGTCGAGCACGTAGGGGCCGGTCACCACCACCTGGGTGCCAACTGCCGGCGTTGACAAATCTGCACCGGTGCAGATCCCATAGGAGTAGCTCGGCGACCTGTACGCCGTTAGTGGTAGAGGTGGCGGCTCACCCGGTGTGCAACCGGGTCGGTCGGCCGGAACGATCTCGGTTACGAGGTTCCCGTACTGGTCGGCGACGTTCGCCGCATTGAGAAGAGACGATTCGTTCCTCGGAAGCGACAGGTCGACGTGGACGTCTCCGTCTGTTTCGCTACTGACATATGCAACCGTCCCGGTAACCGCGAGACAGGTCTTGACGACTCGAAGCCGCCAAGGGTGATAGACGTTCGCCAAAGGGTCGCCGCTGCGGCACGTGATATGGGCAAGCGTCGGAGGGGTCGGTACCCCAACCTGCACGCTCGACGCCGCAGTGGTCGTCCCAATCGTTTCGCCGGTGGGAGGAGCCGGGGTTGTCGTTGATGAGGTTGACCCGTCGCGGTTAATAGCGATCCTCTTCTCGCTCGAGTGGACGCCGTATATGATGAAGGCAGTTGTAATGGCACCAAGGACCACTAACGCTCGGCGGCCTCCCCTCCAAGGTTTGCGGCTCGGACCCGTCGTATTGTGATTGGACCGCTTCATCACTGACCCTTCGCAGAGTGGCGACCGAACCGACTTGTCCAGCCGCTCGGCGGATCGTAGCGACACGGTGAGACGGTCATTCACCCAAGCCTTGCTTCGGCCGCTCGGCAAACTATCTCGCCTAGGCTTTGAGTGGTAATGACCAAAGACCCCGATACTTTTTCCAACCAGGCCGATCTGGTCGCTACAGCTAGACGGCTCTCGGCGGGCCCCGCGACTACCGGAACCGACAGCGGGCGGCAGGTGGCCACCGATGCCTAGCGGCCGCGTCGAAGCGCTTCGTCTTTCCGTCTCACGGCTCCACGAACTCACAGCACAGATGGACGAGGATGTCCTCGCAAGCCCCGCTTACCCCTCCGAGTGGAGCATCGCAGATGTGCTATCCCATGTCGGCTCGGGTGCCGTCATCATGCGTCGGCGCCTCGAGGATACGGTCGCTGGACGCGAAACCCCCGACGACTTCGCCCCCGGAGTGTGGGATTCGTGGAACGCCAAGGCACCAGTTACCCAGCGCGACGACGCGCTGATCGAGGACGCCCGCCTCCTCGCCTCGATCCAAGGCGTGACCGCCGCTCAACGCGACGCTTTCAGCATGGCCATGGGCCCGATGACTCTCGACTTCGCGGCATTCGTGGGGATGCGCCTCAACGAGCATGGCCTGCATACGTGGGACGTCGAGGTGGCGACCAACCCGGCCGCCACAGTCCTCCCTCAGGCAGCGGCTGAGATAGTCGACAACTTGGAGATGGTTGCCCGGCGCACCGCTAAGCCGACCGGCAGCACTGCGAGGATCGCAGTTTCGACTACCGAACCCTCGCGGTCCTTCACCATCGCGCTCAACCCTGACGAAGTCGTGTTCTCAGGTTCCACTTCCGTGGCGGACGCCGACATGGAGATCAAGGCCGAAGCTTTCATACGACTCGTCTACGGGCGATTGGACCCCGACCATACCCCCGCGCCGGTCGCGTCGACCCGAACC
>JAKBBS010000301.1 GCA_021808425.1 Actinomycetes bacterium | reverse complement strand
TTGCGCCTGGCACCATTGTAGGTCGCCACTGCGACGGGACTCGACGAGGCCGCCACGTTCCTCCATGCTTGAGCGTCGACGAGCGGTTGGTCCCCTAGGCCGACGACCACCGCTTGGACGCCGAGGTCGCGAGCGGCGCTGACGGCGATTTGCAGCGAGGACGCCTGACCGGTCTTCCAGTCGGGGTTGCGCAGTACAGACACCCCGTCCGGAAGCGCTCCTGCCAGGTCCACCGCCCCTGCTACTACCAGCGTCTCACCGACCCCCGAATTGAGGGCCGCCTGCGCTGCCCACCAGACCACCGTGCGGCCTTTGAACGGCGCCAGCAGCTTGTGGCGCGCCTCGTCGGAGGTCGCGAACCTGCTTCCTGCTCCTGCGGCGAGCAGGACGGCTGCGGTCGAGGTCATGTCCGGTTCAGCACGAGCTGCACCTTGTGCGCCCCGTCAGGGCTCAGTGACCCGGACCCGGTCGCGATGTATCGGACCCTCCTGGTCCCGCAGCGACGGCGGGCGTCGGCCGGCGCGAAAGGCAATGATCTCACCGCAGATAGCTACAGCTGTCTCCTCTGGCGTGCGGGCTCCGATGTCCAAGCCAATCGGCGCCATTATCCTCGCCAAGCTCGTCTCGTCGACGCCCGCGGCACGCAGCCTCTCTGTCCGCTCGTCGGTCGTTCGCCGCGAACCCATCGCCCCTAGGTAGCCGACGGACGTTCCGAGAGCCGAGACGATCGCCGGCACGTCGAACTTAGGGTCATGCGTCAGGACACACACTGCGTCGCGTGGTCTCAACGTGGCGCCGACTACGCCGAGGTAACGGTCCGGCCACGAGACGATTACCTCGTCGGCTTGAGGAAACCGCGCCCGGGTCGCGAATACCGGGCGGGCGTCGCAGACGGTGACTCGGTAGCCGAGGACTTTCGCAATCTTGACGAGCGACGCCGTGAAGTCGACGGCACCGAAGATGATCATCCGCGGCGGCGGCGCGAAGGACTCGATGAACACCGACACCGCCCTCTCTCGCGCTTCGCCTCGAAGGCCGTAGTGGCGGGTCACGGTGATGCCCGCGGCGAGCTCCCCAAGTGCGTCGCGTCCCGCTACCCGGTCCAGGTCCGGGTTTCCGAGCGAGCCGAGAATCTCTACCGGCGGACCCGGACGCACCACGAGCTTGGAGCCGAGCGCGTCGGCGGGTCCTTCGATTACCTCCGCGAGCGCGACCGGCCTCTCCGCTTTGATGTCCGCCGCGAGCACGTCGAACATCGAGGTCACCACTCGAGGGGCTCGACGAACACGGAGATGATCCCGCCGCATGTCAGACCGACGGCGAAGGCTTCGTCGTCGGAGTAACCGAAAGTGCACAGTTTCGCCGGAGCAGACCCGGAGAGCACGCCGAGGGCTTCGGTCACGACCGCCCCCTCGACACATCCTCCTGACACCGATCCGGCTACCTCCCCGTCCTCGGAGACGGCCATGGCGGCGCCGGGCAGCCTCGGCCCGGAACCCTCCACGGCGACGACGCGGGCGAGCGCGACCCGCTTGCCTTGTGCCTGCCAACGTTCGATGTCATCGAGGATCTCTCTCACTGCGATCGCACTCCCTGTGTCGGCCCGGACGCTCGGCCGGGCGTTCTCGCGGGCCCGACTACGATTCGGGCGAGCTCTTCTAGTGAGGATACCGAGTGGCCCTCCACAAACACGTCTACGTGCGGCAGGGCGGCGGCCATCCCGCGCGCCAGCGGGGCGTACCCGGGCGTGGCTTTGAGCGGGTTGACCCACACGACCCTGTGTGCGACGCGCTGTAGGCGCCCCATCTCCTCGTCCATAGCGTCGGGGTTGCCGCGGTCCCACCCGTCGGAGCAGATCACCACGACCGCCCCCCGGGCCATCCCCCTCACTCCCCACCGCTGGTTGAACTCCCGCAGGCTCTCGCCGAGGCGTGTCCCGCCCGACCAGTCCGCCACGCTGGAGGCCACTTCACGCAGAGCCTCCTCGGGGTCGCGTAGGCGTATCTCGCGTGTGACCCTGCTCAAACGGGTCCCGATGGTGAACACCTCGACGCCACCGGCCCGCCGTGACGAGGCCGCAGCGTGAGCGAAGCGGGCCATCGCCCGGGAGTACGACTCCATGCTGCCGGACACGTCGAGGAGAAACACCATCCTGCGCGGCCGCTCCACCGTCTCGCGAAAAGCCCGGTGGATCGGGGTGCCCCCGTGGCGGATGTTGCGTCGGACTGTTGCACGCAGGTCGGGGCGCTTGCCCCGGCGACGGGCGGGCCGGGTTCGCCGCGACGGTCGGAGATCCGACGTGACACGCATCGCCGAGATGAGCCGGTCGGCCTCGACCCATTCCGCCTCGCTGAGCGTCGCCATGTCGCGCTGCTTGAGGACTTCGACCGCTGACCAGCGAAGCGTCTTCGTCTCCTGGCCGCTCTCCGTTTGCTCGTCCTCGCCGGCGGTGTCGTCGTCCGCGTCATCATCGTCATCGTCGACGACCAGCGCTACCTGGTCGGTCACCGTCGGCAGCGAACCGGCGGAGGCGACCTGCGCCCAGAACGCCGCGAACACCCGACGGTAGGCGGCGAAGTCCTCGGGTCGGCGGACAAGCGTGGCGAGCCCTGCGAAGTAGAGACGCTCCGGATTTTCTAGGCCAACCAGGCCGAGCGCGTCGGCGAAGCCAATGACCGAGCCTGTGGGCACCGACAGGCCGGCCCGGCGCAGCGCCCGTGCGAAACCGGCGACCACCCTGCCCGGGTCGAAGGTGCCTTCGCCGGCCGGCGAGCTCAACCGGCCCGGCGCAGCGCCGCGCTCACCAGGTCGCTCACTCCGACCGCCCGGACGCGGTGCTGATCCTCCTGGTATTTGAGCACGGTGCCGAGGGTGAGCTCCACGGAGCGCTCGTCGATCTCTCGCCGTCCGAGAGCGGCGAGCGCAGCGGTCCAGTCGATCGACTCGGCGACGCCGGGCGGCTTATAGAGGTGCATCTCGCGAAGCGCCGCCACCGCTGCCGCAACCTGGCGTGCGAGCTCCGGTTTCGCGCCAGGCGCGCGGAGCTCGATGATCGCCACTTCACGCTCGAAGTCGGGATGCTCGACCCAGTGGTATAGGCAGCGCCTTTTGAGCGCGTCGTGGACGTCCCTCGTGCGGTTCGAGGTGACGATCACGACCGGAGGCTCGGCGGCGCTGAACGTTCCGAGCTCAGGGACAGTCACCGCGTAGTCGGAGAGAAATTCGAGGAGGAAGGCCTCGAACTCGTCGTCGGCGCGGTCCACTTCGTCGATGAGAAGGACAGCCGGCGATCCGGGGGGCTGGTCGATCGCCGTGAGCAGCGGCCGGCGCACGAGGAACCGCTCGCTGTAGACCTGATCCTCGAGGGCGTCGCCTTCGACGACCGCGCCGGCGCCCGCAGCGTTGGCCGACTCCGCGGCGCGGAGGTGCAGCAGCTGGCGGGCGTAGTCCCACTCGTAGACGGCCTGGGAGACGTCTATTCCCTCGTAGCACTGAAGGCGCAGCAGACGGCCGCCCGTCCACGAGGCGAGAACCTTCGCGACCTCGGTCTTTCCAACGCCCGCCTCACCTTCCAGCAGAAGCGGCCTGTGAAGTGCGAGCGCCAGGAAGATCGAGGTGCACAGGCCTTCGTCGGCGAGGTAACCGTTCTCACTGAGGCCCTCGCTCACCGCCTCGACGGTGAGCCCTCCTTCGGGGCTCCTGCCGTCGGAGCGCTGGCCGTCGGGGCGCTGCGGATGTCGATTCTGCGGGACTGTCACCCCCGCAGGCTACGCTGCGCTGGCCTCTTCCAGTGCACGACGCACGAGTACCTGGGCAAGATGGCGCCGGTACTCGGGGCTGGCGT
>JAKBBS010000048.1 GCA_021808425.1 Actinomycetes bacterium | reverse complement strand
CGTTCACAGATCGCGCCGTTGCTGTCATCGTGCATGTACTACTGCCAGGACCGCTGCAGCATTGAAGCTCGCATGGGCCGCAATAGAAGGGGCAAGTCGCCTGGTAGTCCAAGCAAGAACTCCGAGCACCACCCCGAAGGCGGCCAGACCGACGAACTGAACAGCCTCGAAGTGCGCAAGACCGAAAAGTATTGCGCTCACAGCTATCGCGATCGGGGTCGGAAACCACGCGCCCAGAGAGCGGAGAAGAAGTCCCCTGAAGAACAACTCTTCGACGATTGGGCCGGCCACTGCGAGCAGCACCAGCAAAGCGGCGACCCCTCCAACCGACTGGACGGCTCCCGTGTAGGTTCGCGCCGGAGCTGATAGTTGGTGCGCGAGGTGTCGGTCGATCATTTCAAGCGGGTAGTAGACGACAGGGACGAGGCCGTACTGGCAGGCCAGCCCGATCGCCGCTCCTGCTGGGATGTCCCACCATCGAAGAGTCGCCAACCCGTAGTCGGATACAACATGACCGGTTCCCTTCGAGCGGCTGTAAGCGATGGCGGCACCTACCAGGCCCGCCCACAAGCCGACGAGGTCCGCCGCGCTCACCCCGAGAGGCACCGGAAGCGTTGAAGCGATCTTGTAGCCCCCGACGGACTCTGCCAGCGCGGTGGTCAAAGCCGCAATGATGACACCGGCCGCGAAACCGCCACAGGCGAACCACACGCCGTTGCGGGAGCTGACCAAGTCACCGCGAACCGGTGGTGGCCTCAAGAGGCCGCCGTCTCCGCCGCCTTGTCGGCTTCGCCGGCCCGCTGGCCTATCCGATCCACTTTCGCCCACCCGACGGGGGCCTTCATACGCTCTGCGTGTCTCGAGCAAAGTGCCCATTGGTCGCCCCCGATGTGAGGTATTCCGTCGAGCCACAGACGCCGCCGGGAATAGTCGTATGTGAGCCACGCAGCCGGCTCGCCGTCACAGCCCGGCTTGGCACAGCCCTGAGCGTCTTTCACAGCTGAAGTTTATCTCCACTAGGCCGCATAAACTGGGTAGCCCGACCTACCATGGTGACATGAGTAGGCAACCGGGAGATATGCGCGATATGAGGCCGGGCGGAGGCCCAGGTATGCCAGGGCCGGGTCAGCCGACGGGAACGAACTGGCGCTGGATCGCCGTAGTCCTGGCTGTGGTCGTAGTGCTGGCGATAGCTTTGTCGTCAGTCACCAAATCCTCGAGCCCCCCCTCGCAGAGCTACGGCCAGTTCGTTGCAGCTCTCAACTCGGGTCAGGTGGCTGCCGCGACTGTCAATAATGACACCGGCCACATCACCTACACGGCCGCGAAGACAGGCGCCCAGTACTCTGTCCAGGGCCCTCCCCTGGTCGGCAACGGCTCCACTCTCGCTTTGTACCAGAAGGACATAAAAGCCCTCACGCTTACGAACTCCACGACGAGCGCTCTGGCGACCTGGCTGCCTTGGATCATCTACGGGCTGCTGTTCGTGGGCCTGCTGGTTTGGATCTCCCGGCGCGCTCAGGGCCAGATGAGCGGCATCATGTCGATCGGCCGCTCCAAAGCGAAGATTTACACCACTGAGCGCCCTCGGACTACTTTCGCGGACGTCGCAGGCTACGACGGGGTCAAGCTCGAGATCAGGGAGGTGGTCGACTTCCTCCGGTCGTCGAACCGCTTCAAGGAGATCGGTGCGAAGATTCCGAAAGGGGTTCTGCTCGTTGGACCTCCGGGGACCGGCAAGACGCTCCTGGCACGGGCCGTCGCCGGTGAGGCCGGAGTTCCGTTCCTGTCCGTGACGGGATCGGATTTCATGGAGATGTTCGTCGGGGTCGGTGCCTCCCGGGTCAGGGACCTTTTCCAGACGGCGCGTAAGCAGGCACCGGCCATTATTTTCATTGACGAGATCGACTCGATCGGACGCAAGCGTGGTGCCGGGCTTGGCGGCGGCCACGACGAGCGCGAGCAGACACTCAACCAGATGCTCGCCGAGATGGACGGCTTCGAAGCGACCGAGGGCGTCGTCATGATGGCGGCCACGAACCGCCCGGACATCCTCGACCCCGCCCTGCTTCGCCCCGGCCGGTTCGACCGTCAGATCGTCGTACCGCTCCCCGACCTCGAAGAGCGTCTGCCCATCCTCGCCGTTCACTGCAAGGACAAGAGAGTCGACCCGGACGTGGATCTGACCGTCGTGGCCCGGGGTACCCCCGGAATGAGCGGTGCGGACCTCGCCAACCTCGTCAACGAGGCCGCTCTGCACGCCGTGAGGCGAGGTGCCCTTGCGATCGCCATGAGAGACTTCGAGGCGGCCCGTGACCGAGTGTTGATGGGCCAGCGGCGGGAGTCGACCGTGCTGTCCGACAAGGAGAAGGAAGCGACCGCCTACCACGAAGGCGGCCACGCGGTGCTCGCGTATGTGCTCCCCGATGCCGACCCGGTCCACAAGGTTACGATCCTGCCGACCGGCATGGCGCTCGGCGTGACGCAGCAGCTACCGATCGAGGAGCGCCACACCTATTGGCGGGAGTACATCGAAGATGCCATGTGCGTGATGATGGGCGGCCGATGCGCAGAGCAGCTGATTCTCGGCAGCCTTTCCACAGGCGCCTCGAACGACTTGCAGAGGGCAACCGAGATGGCCCGCAAGATGGTGCGCGAGTTCGGGATGAGTGACCGCATCGGCCCGATGGCGTGGGGCCAAGAGAGCCAGGTCTTTCTCGGCGAGGACCTGATGCACAACGCCCGTGACTACAGCGACGTGACTTCGAGGGTGATCGACGAAGAAGTCGAGCGGATCCTCCGCGAGCAGGAGGCCCGCGCCAGCCGGCTTCTTGGCGAGCACCGACGGGGACTGGCATCGGTCGCAGCAGCGCTCCTGGAGAAGGAGACCATCGATGGCGCGGAGGTGGGTCGCCTAGTCGACGAGGCTTTCGGGACTCGCGTGCACGACAACGCGCCCATCGTGCCTCGCTTCGCTGAAGTCACAGGCGATCCGCTCGATATTTGACGGCTGAACTAGGACCTCGGCACTACGACCTTGGCACTACTTGCGTCCCCTCAGTTGCTCATGGGAGCAGCGAGGCTGAGACCGACGCCGTTGGCCCCCCCGGTGCCGTAGAGGTCGTACTCAGCAACGACCGGCCCTGTGGCGCTGACCTGTATGGGTCCGGCGACAGATGAGGAGACACCCAGGGCGCTGCGGCCGCCGGGATGCAAAGTCACGATGCCGCCGGCAACGGGGCTCTTCGGAGCCGTCGACGAGAGTTCGCTCACCCGTACTGTCACCGTGGTATCGCCCGGGTTGAAGATGACCAATTGGCCAACGTGGTGAGCATCCACCGCGGCGGATCCGACGATCCAGCGACGAGACGTGACGGTTCCCCCGAGTATCTGCCCGTTGCCGTTGACGGTCCCTGTCGAGCCGGCTACCGGGTTGGCCGCTTGGGAGGCTGTCAAGGTACGCTCCGCCACCACCGGGACTCCGTTGACGCTTGTCAGCTTAGCGCTGTGCGCGACTCCAGCGGGGATTCGCGCCTGCTGCTCGGATACAACTGGGACGACCTGTCCCGCCCCGACGCTGAAGGACAGGGGTTCCGCGGCGCCCCCGGCTAGGCCGATCGAAAGGCGAACCCGAGCGGGTCGAGAGCCCGGATTGTAGACGACGTACTGCTCCTGCATGCCTCCCCCGGCAAGCCCGTCAGGCCACACCCATGACGTAGCCGCTGCAGGCGCTCCAAGGGTGACCGTGACCCCGGCGATCGGCCACGCCGGGTCTGCGAGCGGCTTACTCGCCGCTGCCGAACCCACGAGGGGTGCGACTGCAGCGGGTGGCGTTACAATTTCGGTTTCCCATGCGATGACACTGCCGGTACGGGCGGTCACGGTCGCTTCGATTGCGCTCCGGCGGCTGAGATACGTCCCGAGGTCTACGTTTACTAGACCGTCTGCAGGTACGTCGACGCCCTGGAAGTTCTGGGGCTGCTCGAGCCCTTGGTTGGTCACGAAACTCAAGTCGACGATCGTTGCGCTCGGATAGGGATTGAGGAGGGAGATGAACTCGTCTGCATTGACTCGAGTTTGGCCTGTAGGCAGGTACCAACTCGACGATCCCGACGTCGCGCAAGGGCTGCTTGACGCACCGAGCGGACCGTCGACGGACTGGTCGACGACGACCTGACCTGCGTCGACTTCGACGATCGCCCCCTCCCAGCCGGTTCCCCCGGGCGCGCTCTCGGGGACGGTAACGGAACCTCCTGAAGAAACGTCGACGGAACTAACCAAGGTGGCGCCGCCGGAGCTGACTTCCATGATGGTCGCTGCTGCTTTCGAGGTGCCGGCGTTGGTTATGACCAGATGACCGTCGGCTTCGCCGTATGGGCTGGGGCGGGCTACGGGAAGACTCGATGCAGACGCAGTCCCAGACGCCGGGACTGTGGTCGTAGTCGTCGGGGCAGCGGACTTCGCCGGAGCCGCGGCGGTAGCTCCTGCGCAGAACCACGACGATGAGAGAGCGCCCGCCGGAGCGACCATCGGGTTTCCCTGAATCGATGCGACCTGAGTTGCGCTTCTCGGCGTCGACCCTCCCGTGCGATCAAGCACGGCGAACAGCACGAGCACGCCAAGCACGAGAGCGATGACGCGTAGGCGTCGGTAGCTTTCAGATTTCGCGCGGACCGACATAGCGCCGCCCGTGTGTCCGTCAACTTCCTCGGGTTCAGCCATCGACCCAGCTTTCCTCGTCGCCAGCGAAGACTTCCGGGACCCGCCGTCGCGGACTCACGTTCCGCCTACCCTCGTCCGGGCGCCGCGCGACTTGGAACCACTCTTCCGGCGGATCGGTTTCCACATTGGTGTCCCGGCGGACGCGGCGGCGGCTTGCGCCTACCACAATCGCCGCGGCGAACCACACCACCACCTGAGCGACTTGTAGGAACCTCAACGCCCAAGGTGTCGCGTATCGAAGATACGCAGACGTCGAGGGCACCTGTCCTTCGGGCAACGTGAACGCCATCGCCCAACCGAAGGCCGGCTGAGCGCGCAGGCTCCTGCCCCCTACGGAGAGCGTCCAGTCAGACGAACGGGTATATCCGACGTAGAGCACGCCACTAGACGGCACCGGGCCGGATGCGCCGCTGTCGCCACCTGCAAGGACGGGGACGGCCGCGGACAAGTCCGTCTGCTGTAATGCCCTCGTCGGCTGGCGAGCGCCCGCGGCCTCGGCGACCGCCAGGGCAGTTGCAGGAAGCACGGAACGCACTGGGGACCAGGCGGCGTTCTCGTATACGACGTAGTGCGTGTCGCCGACGTTGAGGGGCGACAGGTCGGTCTGCAGGCGCAATCCGGCGACAAGCGCTGCAGGTGTGGGCACTGCGCGAGATCCCGAACCGCTCGGACCGGTGTGGTCTGGGATCACGATATATCGGATTCCTGCGGGGGCGAGGAGGTGCCCGAGCCGGGTGGTTGTCTGGCGGAGCGTCCTCGTGAGATCCATGGCGAGAACGGTGGAGGCTCCCGCAGGGCCCGTCGCAAAGTCGTCGGCGAGCGTCGGTGCGCTACCGAACGACGTGGCGAACGCGAACCCTGGCTCGAAGGGCCGGCTCGCCATCGGCAGCGACGACGGGGTACCCACCCAAAGCACCCGGTACTGCCCCTTGTTGGATCCGGGGATGAAAGCCAATGCGCTCGCTGCGCCCTCGGAAGGCAGATCCCAGTGGCCGCCCCCCGATGCGACGACGAAGGGGAGAGCCGAAAGTGTGAGACAGACAAGCGCGACGCCGGCCGCAGCTTGGCGCCAGCCGAAGCGATAGCCAGGAAGGTCGATTTCGAATGCCGCCGCACCGAGCGCGACTGCGCCAGCGAGCGACGCGGCTGCCGGCGCCAACATCACGCCCGGCGGCATGTGAGGGAAGAGACCCCGGCTGCCCGCCCACGTGACAGCCCAGCAAGTGAGTGCGACCGCCCACAGCCGCGCCGCCCAGTAGAGACGCCAGCCTCGCCCGAGGAACAGGGCAAGAGACGCCGCTACGAGTATCAGCCATTCCCATGCACCCGATCCGTACGGGCCCGTGTGAAAGCGGAGCACGGTCGCCCAGCCGAGACGCCCGTAGGAACCGAGTGCCGGACCTCCGACTGCGGTCGAGTTGGCGATGACCGTGGCCGACCACGGCAGTGTCAAGATGAAGGCGGCTGCCACCGAAGCAATCGTTGTGGCCGCCATCCGAGGGACCGCTCGAGTTCCGCCGGCGACGACCGAGCCCACGATCAATCCCGCGCCGATCAGGAGCGTCGCGTAGAACAACGATGGTGCCACGGCTGCGGTCGCGCCGACAAGCGCTCCAAGGGCGAGGATCTTCCCGAAAATATTCGCCGAGCGTCCCGGAGCGATGGGGACCTGCGCAGACAGCTCAACTATCCGAGACAGGATCCAGGGAGCGGCGGCATAGGCAATGAGGCCCGCCCAGCTGCCCTTCGAAAGAGAGTTGTAGGCGAGGGGCATGATTCCATAGGCCAACGCAGCGAGAATCTGCCCGCGCTTCGAGCCCCACCATCTCGCCCCCCGGTACGCGCCCAGCGGTCCTACGACCAGTGGCAGGAGTACCAGAAGCTGGGCAAGGGTTCCTACCGCCCCGAATAGCAGCGTCGCCCCCACTGCGATTAGGGCGAGTGCCGGCGTTGCCGGCGCGGCAACTCCAAGGCCCGACGGCTGCCACCCCGACCACCAGGAGCGCCAGATCGAAGCCCAGCCCGACGAGGTCGCGGGGAGTTGCCCGACCTGAGGAAGCCCGTGGCCAACGATGTTTCGCGAGCCGACCACGAGGACAAGCAACCCGAGGAGCACGAGAGTAACTCGGGTGGCTAGGCCGCCGCGTCGGACGTCGGCGTCCGCGTCGCTCGGGGTTTCGGCGCTCGACCCGAGCCCGCTTTGGCGGGCACTCATGTTGAGATGCGCAGCGCGAGCACGAACAAACGCTGCGGCCTGGCCTCTTGTACCTGCTTGAAGCGAACGGAGCGCACCATCTCCGACCCGTCGATTTCGCTGTACCGCCCTACGTTCCTTTACGAGCTCCCCCGGTTGGCGCAGGGCCACCACTGGAGCTATCACCGTTGCCCAAGCGTCCTCACCCCGGCCGCGGCCTGCCAGTATCAGAGCTTCGATCATCGCCCAAGCCAACGCGAGAGGGAACGTCCACGCGAGGTTGAACCAGCTGTAGCACGTGAGAACAGTCCGGTACCGGCTCAGCTCACTCTGACGCCGTCGCTCATCGGCCAAAGCACCGCCCGGAGTGAGCTCCGAGCTGAACTCGTGCGGCGAGGTGAGCATATGGCGGACCGTCGCTGCAGGAACTACGACCAGGCGGGCACCCAGGAGCCGGGCCTTCCACGACAGGTCGAGGTCCCCGCCGGCCTCGTGAGTGTCAAACCCCCCAAGAGCGTCGAAAAGGTCGGCTCGCACGAGCGTCATACCGCCGGGTGCGACGAGAATGTCACGAACTCCGTCGTGTTGCGCCTGGTCGAGCTCGCCGGGCTCGATGAGCCCCCTTACCGTGCCAGCCCAATCGGTCGTCGCTCCTACAGCGACGAGGCGATCCGGACGGTCCCACTCAACGTACTTCGGGCTCGCGATCCCGGCGTTAGATCGAAACGACTCCGCTATCAAACTCCGCACCGCGCCAGGTGCAGGAGCGACATCGTCGTGGCAGATCACGAAATGCGAAGCTCCCTCGACCATGCGGACCGCCGCATTGACGGCAGCACCAAAGCCGACTTTCGCCTCAAGACGTCTCACGTACGCGCTGGGCGCCACGTTCGCGATTCGCCCCGTGGGATCCTCGGCGCTGCCTGCGTCCACCACCAGGAGCGATAGGTTCGGATAGTCCTGGGCAAGCAGCGCCTCCAAGGTCTCCTCCAGCCACGGCCCCGGATCTCGTGTGACGACTACGGCGGCTACTGCCGGAGCGACGGCTGGCGGCGCTGGCGAAGCGGTCATAGGTGGGTCAGCTGGCATCCGGGTACCCCACAGTAGTGAAGCACTGAGAGCGGCTTACCTCGCCCGGTGACATCGGTCACAAAGCTCACGTCAATTCACCAAAAGTGCTTGCAACTGTTATACAATAGTTAGCAGTCAACTAGCCCGGCGACTTCGTAGAAGGCAAGGTTTCCGAAAAAGATGACAGATTTTTTGATCTCATACTCACTTCAAATAAAGAAAAGGATATAGAAATGCCGACTTTCAATGTTCCCAACCTCGAATGGGACAAGGCCGCCGCCGATCTCGGAGATGCACTCAAGGAAGCAGCCTATGTCGCCGTCGGGCTCGGAGTCCTGACCTTTCAGCGGGCGCAGGTACGGCGGGTCGAGATGGCCAAGCAGTTTGCCAAGTTCTCAGGCCAGACCGTCACCCCTGGCATTCCGGACCTCGAGACGTTCTTGTCGCAGATAAGCGGCGTAGCGAAACTCGTCGACGCTGCGGTCACCCCGGCTCGCAAGCAAGTTGACGAGCAGCTGGACCGGATCGAAGAGATCCTCCCCGAAGCCGCTCGTCAGACCGTCAAGTCGGTTCGAGCGAATGCCCTCAGCCAAGAGCAAGCGATCCGCTCGGCCTTCGGACTCTCCTAGAGCTTCACTCCTGTTGCCCTTCCTCGGCTTTCCAATAGTCGAGGACATCTGCGAGGGTTTGATCCAGTTCGACGGTCGGTCCCCAACCCGTAGCCGACATTAGCTTCCCGGCATCGCCTCGCATGTCGGGTATATCGACCGGCCTGACCCGATCCGGGTCGACAAAGATCGGGATGTCCACACCGGCAAGCTCCAGCAGCCGCTGTGCGATCTCGCGGATAGGCACGGACTTTCCACGGCACACGTTGTAGACCCGTCCAGGCTCGCCGCGCTCGAGCAGGAGGCGGTAAGCAGTTACCACGTCGCGCACGTCGCTGATGTCGCGGCTGACGTCGAGGTTGCCGGTCCGAAGCGTTGCAGCGCCGCTCGTCTGAGCCTTGGCGACCTGCTTCGCTAGGGCCGGTACGACGAAGTCGGCTCTCTGTCCGGGCCCAGTATGGTTAAACGGACGGGCGATCACGACTTTCAGTCCCCGCGTTCTCCACATCTGCAGCGCAATGAGCTCCGCTGCCGCCTTACTCGCCGCGTACGGGCTCATCGGCGCAACAGGATGGTCCTCCCTGACCGGCATGTCCGCCTTTGACACCCGTCCGTAAACTTCCGACGAGCTGACCACCAGTACCCGAGGAGGCCGGCTGCAAGCTGCGGCCGCATCGAGGAGGTTGGCGGTTCCGACCGTGTTGACTTCGTAGGTGCTTCTAGACTCTCCCCACGAAGAGGCGACGCTCGAGAGGCCTGCGAGATGCACAACACAGTCGGCTTGGCTCGCCATCACCGTGGTCCTCAGTGCTTCAGGGTCTGTCACGTCGACCTCGGAGTCGATGGCCTCCACTGTGTCGCCGCAGTCGTGAAGATGGCGTACAAGCCAGGTCCCGACAAAGCCTCGGCTTCCGGTCACGACGACTCGCATTGATGAGACCATACCTGGTGCGCCACGTGAGCCGCTCAAAGCCCACGCTTCTAAGCGTGCAGCCCGTCGTCGACGGAGGCGGCTCGGAGCGCGCGCTCATCGGGATGGTGCGCGAACTTACGGGCGCGGGCTGGGACTGCCACGTCGCCGTACCCGGACCTCCCGTGCTCGCCGAGCTGTACGGCCAAGCCGGGGCCACGCTACATCTCGTCGAGATGGACCGCGTGACGTCGAGCGGTCAGCGGTCGCGATGGCTCCGCTTCGCCGCGAGATGGCCCCGCAGCGTGGTGTCCCTTGCGCGTCTCGCCCGCAAACTCGACGCCGATGTCATCCACAGTAACTCCCTGCACTGCTGGTACGGCTGGGCGGCTGCGATCCTGGTAGGGCGCCCTCACGTCTGGCATGCAAGGGAAGTCGTCTTCCAATCGCCTGCCGCCTTGAAGTTGGAAAGATTCCTCGTCCGCCACTTTGCGAGCACGGTGATTGCGATATCCAAAGCCGTCGCAACTCAACTCGACCAGGCGAACGTTCTGGTCGTGACCGACGAGGTGGACCCGGAGGTCTTCAACCCGGAAAACGCGGGGCGGTTTCGCAAGCGCGTCGGGATCGCCGACGACGTGGTGCTGGTCGGGTCGGTCGGGAGGCTAGACACCTGGAAAGGCTTCGACACGCTTCTACAAGCGTTTCCCGTCATCAGGCAGGCCAGACCAGATCTCGAGGTGGTCATGGCAGGGCCGACCGTACCGGGTAAGGAGCGCTACGCCGCGGAGCTCGAACAAACTGCCCGGTCCTTGGCAGGCGTCCACTGGCTCGGGCCTCGCGACGATGTGGCAGAACTGATGGCAGACTGCGACGTGTTCGTCGCTGTATCGTCTGAGCCAGAACCTTATGGCCTCGTCGTCGTCGAAGCGCTCGCCAGCGGGGCACCGGTCGTTGCCGGCGACGCCGGGGGACCTGTAGAAATCCTCGGTGGCGAGGCCAGGTCGTCCGCCGGCCGCCTGGTTCGCCCCTCGGACCCCGCTGCCCTGGCCGCTGCGGTCGTAGAGCTCCTCCCCGAGGCGCAGTCGAGTACCCAGGCCCGCCGCCAACGCAAGGCACTTCGAAGCGGCGCTGGGGTCGATTTCAAGACAGTTTTTGCCCAGGTTCGCAGCCGCGACGGCCGGCGTGTGCGCCACCGGCGCAGCCGACGGTAGCCTCGGAAGGTGATCGTTACACTCGCCGGGGGTGTAGGAGCTGCCCGGATGCTCACCGGGCTGGCAGCTGTTATGGACCCAGGGCAGATCACCGCCGTCGTCAACACTGGGGACGACACTGTCGTACACGGCCTGCACGTCTGCCCGGATCTCGACACGGTCACCTACACGCTGGCTGGCGCTATCAACTCTGAGACAGGGTGGGGCCTCCAAGATGAGACCTGGGAGGCAATGTCCGAGCTTCGCGCTCTTAGCGGAGGGCGTCTCGGCTGGTTCAACCTCGGCGATCGCGACCTGGGCACCCACCTCTACCGGACGAACCGTTTGGCAGAGGGGGCGACGTACAGCGAGGTGGCCGCTGAGATCGCGGCGCGCTGGTCGGTCAGAGTTCGGCTCCTGCCCATGTCAGACCAGCCGGTCCGCACGAAGGTAGTGATCGACGACGGCTCGCCGGCCGGCAGTGAAGTCGACTTCCAGGAGTACTTCGTGAAGCAGCGCCACCAGGTGGCAGTCAGGGGGGTGAGACTGAGCGGCGCCGAGGACGCGAAAGCAGCACCTGGCGTGATCGATGCCATCGAAGCGTCGGAGGCTGTTGTGATCTGCCCGTCGAACCCGATCGTATCGATCGGGCCGGTGCTCGCGACGGGCGGTATAGGCGACGCTGTCGCCGCCAGACGCGAGTCGACGATTGCAGTATCGCCGATCGTGGCGGGCCGAGCTCTCAAAGGACCAGCCGACCGGATGCTCCGCGAGCTCGGGTGCGAGCCGTCGGCCGTGGGCGTGGCCCGTCTTTGGGCGCCGTACGCAGCAACACTTGTAATCGACGACTCGGATGCTTTGCTAGCCGGGAGAGTCGAGGAGGAGGGCATGAAGGCCGTCGTGTACCCAACCGTGATGGCAGGGCGCACCGAGGCCGCCAACCTCGCCCGGGAGGTCCTGCGTCACTCAGCTGGGCTGACGACAGGGATCAGTCGAGCAGGCCGCTTCGATGCGGCTTCGGCGCCGACGAGCGCTTCCGTTTCGCTCGGCCGCTTCGACGGGTCGTGGCCGCGATGACGGTCACGCTCATTCCCGTCGGCGGGATAGGAGAGGTCCGCCCCGGCGACGACCTCGCAGAAGCCATCCTTGCGGCCACCGAGATCGTCGACGGCGACGTGGTCGTCGTCACGCAAAAGGTGGTGTCCAAGGCAGAAGGCCGGTTGGTCGCTGTCGACCCGAGCGATCCGCTATCGCACAAGGTTCACGTGGAAGCCGAGGCTGTCCGGGTACTTCGCCGGAGGGGAGACCTGGTCATGACCGAGACGCGTCATGGGTTCATCTGCGCCAACTCGGGTGTCGACCTGTCGAACGTGGAAGAGGGATGGGCGGTGCTCCTTCCCGTCGACCCCGACCGCTCGGCCCGCTGGATCAGGAACGCGCTGGTGGCGCGAACCGGCCTGCGCCTTGCGGTGATCGTCTCCGACACTTTCGGACGCACCTGGAGGAGGGGAGTAACCGACGTTGCTATCGGGTCGGCGGGGGTGGCCGCGGTCGTCGATTTGCGCGGTACCCGCGACGCACTCGGACGAGAGCTCGCTGTCACCGAAGTTTGCGTCGCCGACGAGATCGCCGGTGCCGCCGAACTGGTCATGGGCAAGTCGAAAGGGATACCCGTTGCTATCGTCAGGGGGATAGACCCGGCGTGGCTTCGAGAGTCCTCAGTGCGCGACGAGATCGTCCGGCCGCACCGGGAAGACCTGTTTAGGTGACCGGAGCCTGACCGAAGAGCGACCAGAGCTGACCCGCACGCGAAGCCCGGGACAATAAGCCCGGGACAATAAGCCCGGGCATTCGGCTACGGGTACGCGGGCAGCCGGGCGCCTGAGATGACCAGTCCGGGTTCGACGGCGTGTCCGGCTCCGATCACACAGAGGGCCTCCAGGCGTGCGCCGTCGCCGATCCTCGCTCCCGGGCCTACTATCGAGTCGATCACACGAGCCCCTACGCCGACGACGACGCCTTCCATGAGCACCGAGCCGTCAATCACGGATCCTTCGCGGAGCTCGACATTGGCGCCGATAACACTGCGACGCACGGTCGCTTGCGGCGATCCTTTGACCGCCCCAGGTCGAGTGCCCACCCCGCCTGTTGCGCCCGCCCCGTGTGCCGCGTACGCGAGGTTCGCTTCGAGGAAAGTTGCCGGGGTTCCGGCGTCCAGCCACGCTGCGTCTGACCCGAGCGCGAAGAGGCGTCCTTCGCGGACCAACTCAGGGAACGTCTCGCGTTCGATAGAGACCCTTCTGTCCGGGGGGATGCGACCCAGCACCGACGGCTCTAGGACGTACGTGCCGGCGTTGATCAGGTTGGTCGGCGCTTCACCCTTGGCCGGCTTCTCTATGAACGCCTCGACGCGGCCGGAGGAGTCCGTGGGCACGACCCCGAACGAGGAGGGGTCCGCTACCGGAGTGAGAGCTATGGTCGCTTCGGCCTCACGCTCACGGTGAAAGGCCACAAGCCGACTGACGTCCAAGTCTGTGAGCACATCGCCGTTGACAACTACGAACATCTCGTCGATGTGGGCGTCCTCGGCCGCAAAACGTATAGCTCCGGCGGTGTCGAGCGGAGACGGCTCAACCGCGTATCGTAACTGCACCCCGCAACTCTCGCCTTTCGGGTACGCGTCGATGAACGCGTCCGGACGATAGCCGAGCGACAGGACGACCTCACTCACACCGTGAGGGGAGAGCCACTCGATTACCCGCTCGATCATCGGCTTTCCGCCGACCGGCAGCATCTGCTTGGGTGTGCTCAGCGTGAGGGGCCGGAGGCGAGTACCCTCGCCTCCCACCAGCACGACGGCCTTCATGTCAGCCCTTCGAGGTGGTGCTCGGCGTCGACGCCGCCGGGGTCGTCGAAGCTGAGGGAGCTGTCGTCGCAGCAGACTTCGAAGGTGCAGTCGTCGCCGCCGATTTCGACGGCGCGGTCGTGGCCGTCGAGGCTGCGGGAGTAGTCGTCGTGGCAGTCGAGGAGGCCGCCGCCTGAAGTGCCGTGAGGGCCTTGCCCACCGATGACGGCGGGGCCGGGATCGACGACGCCTTGCCTGACGGGACGAACGCGATCGTTATCAGCACGCCGTTGCTCAACGGGACAGCGGCCGGATCGAGCTTCGGTAGCTGGTTCTTTGCGCCGTTGTACAGCTCGCCGACCGTGTCACCGACGTAGGCGAACTGCTTGACGTACACGTGGCCCGGCTGGCCCTCGCAGGTATTGCCATCCAGGTAGAGGTGACCGCCGGGAAGCTGCAGCTCCGCCGCGTTCAGCTTCATGCCGACAGCCGACGCGAACTTGCCGAGAGTGGCGTTCTTGCCGGCGGCCGCCTTGACCTTCGGGGCGATAGTGATGATGTCGGTTTGGGCGGTGCTGATTCCCTGAGGATTGGACGACGGAGCCTTGACCGCCGGAAGGAACTTCCCGCACGCGTACACCGAGTACCCCTCGTACCACGTGGTTCCGACGGTGGGTGCGGTACCGCCGGCGTTGTTGATCTGCGCTATCAGGCGGTTGCGGCTTGTCACCGTCCCGACGAGGCCTAGCACGACGATGATCGCTATAGCCGCGAAGTAACCCCACGGGGTCTGGCGTCGCCGTCCTTTCCCGCTACCGATTCCGGCGGCTCGGGCCACCTTTTTGCTAGACGAAGCCTTGCCCATGTCGGCGGTCAGGTTAGCCGGTCAAGCGGGCGTCTCCCAGCCAACCCCTTGCGGGCTCCGGCCAGAAAGCGTCGTAGCAACGCGACGGCGGCACGTGCGCTCAGACCGGCGAAGATGACGGGAAGCAGAACTCTAACCCTCCCGGTGGTGCTTCGAAGCGCGAAAATCCACATCGAGCGGTGATGTGCAAGGAGCATTCTGTAAGGATGCATATCGGCGGCAACTCCTTGGGTGTGCTCGACTACGGCCCTCGGATCGTAGGCGACCTGCCAACCGGCAGCCCCGAAACGCCAGCATAAATCGACGTCTTCCATATACATGAAGTACGCCGGGTCGAAGCCGCCGACCTGGACCCATGCGTCACGACGCACGAGAAAGCAAGCCCCCGACACCCAGTCGACCAGCGCAGCCTCCGAGTGGTCCCAGTCGATCATCCGGTAGCGCCGGGTAAAAGGATTGTCCGCGACGACTAGCCCGACCACGGCGTGGCCCGCAGCGTCGAGCAGGGAGGGAAAGGCCCTCGCCGAGGGATATAGCGATCCATCAGGGTTCACCAGTCTGGGTCCGACCACCCCGAGCCGGGAGTTTCGAAGAAGGGTCCTCCGCAGCTCCGCCACCGCCCCCGGTCGAATCTCGATATCTGGATTGCACACGAGGAGCAGCGGGCTAGAGGCGATCTCAGGCTGAAGCGCGCCGAGGTTCGCTGCCCGGCCGTAGCCGACGTTACCTCCGCTCGCGACCCAGTGGACGCCTGCCGCCTCGGCAACTTCCTTCGAATCGTCACGAGATCCGTTGTCAACCACGACGATCCGCTCGACGCGCTCGCGCCGAAGTGAGCTCAGACATCGGCGGAGGTCGGGGGCTGTGTTGAAGTTGACGACTACAGCCGCCACCTCGACCGACGCCTCCGCGACCTCCTCCATCGGGGCTGGTTGCGATGTCATGTCAGGCGCTCAGTGCCGTGACAGTTCGCGTCAGCGGATCGTGATAGTCGGCCAGCAGATCGAAGCCGTGGAAGCGGAGGACCGCATTGTCGAGGACAGAGTTCCTGGGTCTCGGCGCAGGACGCGCCGGGACGAGGTCGTCCGTCGCCACGGCTTCGACGCGCCCGGGATCGCCTCCGCTGGCGCTGATCACGTCACGGGCGAACTGGTACCAGCTCGTCGACCCCTGGTTGGTGACGTGTACCACTCCCGGCACTCGCTCCTCTCCCAATCGGAGGAGCATCGGGGCGAGATCGGAAGTGAATGTCGGACAGCCGACCTGGTCATCCACGAAACGCAGCGGCGCGGCGCCGGCGGCCAATCGGAGCACAGTTTTGACCATGTTGGCCCCGAACAAGCCGCACACCCAGGAGGTGCGCACGATCGTCGCGCTCGGACACCCAGAAATGATCTCCTGCTCACCGGCACGCTTCGAGCTTCCGTATACCGACAAAGGGTTCGTCGTGTCCCACTCGTTGTAAGGACGGAGGCCGGTACCGTCGAAGACGTAGTCCGTCGACATGGCGACTAGATGGGACCCACAACGCCTCGCCGCCTCGGCTACGTTGCGGCTCCCAAGAGCGTTGACCCGAAAGGCCCGTCGCGGATCACTCTCACATATGTCCACCGCCGTCCAGGCGGCGGCATGAATAATCAGGTCCGGCGAGCAGGCCGGCACCGCAGCTAGAACAGCTTCGCGGTCTGCAACGTCGAGGTCCGCGCTCGACGCAGCCACGAGGTCGACGGTCGGGTCCCCCTCGACGAGTGCAGTTATCTCGCTGCCCAACTGGCCATGAGCGCCCGTAACGAGAAGCTTCAAAGTCGCTGCCCGCGAGGCTTCGAAAGCCCGGGAGCGTCAGCAGAGACGGTCATCGCTTCGCCCGCAGGGGTTCCCACCACCAGCGGTTGTCCCGGTACCAGCGGTACGTCGCCGCCAGCGCCTCCTCCATGTCGGCGGAGGGGGCCCACCCGAGGCTTCGGACCTTCGTCGAGTCCACCGAGTACCGCCGATCGTGACCCAAGCGGTCCTCGACGTAGGAGACCATCTCCTCGCCGACCGATGCGAGCGCAAGAAGCCTGTTCGTGAGGTCCCGGTTGGCGAGCTCGTTGCCGGCACCGATGTTGTATATCTCGCCCGGTCGACCCGAACGCAGCACAAGGTCGATGGCGGCGCAGTTGTCGTTTACGAACAGCCAGTCCCGGCGGTTGAGACCGTCCCCGTAGAGCGGGACCTTGAGACCGTCGAGGAGGTTCGTGGCGAAGAGTGGTATCACCTTCTCCGGGTACTGCCAGGGACCGAAGTTGTTCGAAGACCGTGTGACCATGACGGGAGTCTGGTAGGTGGTGAAATACGATAGCGCGATGAGGTCGGAGCCGGCTTTCGAGGCACTGTAGGGCGAACGCGGGTCGAGCGGGTCGCTCTCGACGCTGTCGCCGGTTTCGACCGACCCGTAGACCTCGTCGGTGGAGACATGCACCACGCGGCCGACGCCTAAGGTCCGACAAGCATGCATGATCGCGTTGGTTCCGACGCAGTTGGTCACTACGAAGTCCTCCGGCCCGGCGATCGAACGGTCGACGTGGCTCTCGGCGGCGAAATGCACCACGGCGTCATGGCCTTTCGCGGCCTGCGTGAAGGCATCAAGGTCGCAGATGTTGCCGTGCACAAAGCGGTAGCGGCTATCGAAACGGGCGTCGACGTCGGCGAGGGTGGACAGGTTGCCTGCGTATGTGAGGGCGTCGTAGACGGTCACCGTGTCGTCGGTCGTTTCCAGCACTCGGCGCACGTAGTTCGAGCCGATGAAGCCGGCACCGCCAGTGACCAGGATTCTCATGGGCGCCGAGGTTAGCCGGGGAACGCCGTTCCTTCGGCTGCGGCTACTGAAGGTCGATGCTGCAGTGGTCGCCAACCATGAGGCGCGTCGCGCTCGGACGGCGGGCTGACCTGGTGACCTCCACGTGGTGACCGAGCAAGGAGTCCTCCAGGCGTCCCGCCTCGACGACCTTGCAGTCGTCGAGGATGACAGCGTGCTCCACCTCGCTTCCCGAGATGAGACAACGCCGGCCGATGGCGCTGAAGGGGCCTATGAAGCTGTCGGTAACAGCCGTCCCGGCGCCTATCACGGCGGGACCTCGGACGCTGCTGCGCCTGAGGGTCGCGCCTGCTTCTAGCACCACACGACCCTCCACGGCCGAGTGCTCGTCGACGTCGCCGTCGATGCGGCGCTCCAGGGTCTCCAAGATGAGGCTGTTCGCTTCGAGCAACGGCGTCAACTTGCCGGTGTCGATCCACCACCCTTCGAGCACCTCGGTTCGCACCCGGAATCCGTGCTCCACGAGCCATCCGATCGCGTCGGTGATCTCCAGCTCGCCGCGCTTCGACGGCTCGATAGAGGCGACAGCCTCGTGTATGCGTGAGTCGAAAAGGTACACCCCGACCAAAGCTAGGTTGCTCGCCGGGTTCGCCGGCTTCTCGACGAGTCGTAGCACCGAGCCGTCCTCGGCGAGCTCCGCGACGCCGAAATGCTGGGGATCAGGCACGACCTTCAAGAGGATCTGGGCGCATGGGGGCTCCGCATGGCTCCCGTCGAGTGTCGGCGCGCTCGCCCGGCGGCGGTCAGCCTCGAAACGATCGACGAAGTCCTCGAGGGACTGCTGGAGCAGGTTGTCTCCCAGGTACATGACGAAATCGTCGTCGCCGAGGAATTCCCGAGCTATCAGCACTGCGTGAGCGAGCCCGAGAGGCGCCTCCTGGGGCAGGTAGGTGACTTCCAGGCCCCACTGCGAGCCGTCCCGAACCGCCTCGCGGATCTCCGCAGCGGTATCACCGACGACGATGCCGACGGACTTGATCCCGGCGTCGGCAATCGCCTCGAGGCCGTAAAAAAGGATCGGCTTGTTCGCGACGGGCACCAGCTGCTTCGCCCGGGTGTGCGTTATCGGGCGCAGACGTGTTCCTGCGCCGCCGGCAAGGATCAAGGCCTTCACGCAACGGACGCTACCACCGACCGTGCGCGACGCAGCTCAGCGGATGTGGGTGACGTCCCCGACGGTCAAGGCCACATCCGCGCCGGCGTCGCAGCGCACGACGAGGCGCCCGGAGGAGTCAACCCGCGTGGCCACACCCAGCAGGACTCCGGCCGCACCTCGATCAACCCTGACTCGCCTGCCGACGGTGTCACACGCCGTCGAGTAGTCGTCGGCCACGCCTTCAAGGTCGTCGAGCCTGCGGTCCAGTTCGCCGAGCCAGGCTGCCAGCAGAACCGACCGCGGGACGCGTCGCCCGGCGAGATCGTCGAGCACCGCCGCGGCGGGTGGACCTGCGTGAACGTTGAGTCCCATCCCGACGACGACGCCACCGCCGGCGGACTCGGCGAGAATCCCCGCCAACTTTGCACCGTCGTCGCCACCTAGGAGGTCGTTGGGCCATTTGATCCTCGCTTCGACGCCGGCGACTGCTGCGCACGCAGCGCTAGCCGACAAAGCGGCCGCTTCGCTTAGAAGGTGCCAGCGTTCGACAGTCAGGCCGCCAGGCCGCAGCAATACCGAGACGAGGAGCGCGTCGCTCGGCGCAGCCTCCCACCTGCGGTCTAAGCGGCCGCGCCCCGCGGTCTGGTAGTCAGCGACCACCACGAGCCCTTCAGGGGCACCCGCGGCCGCCGCCTCGGCGACCACCCGGTTCGTGGAGGTCGTGGATTCGAGATGACGTACGTCGGAGAAGCGGATCGCCAACTCTAACTTCCGGCGCAACGATGCCCGCCGACGAAAGGATGCCCGCGGACGAAAGTGTGCCAGCCGACGAGCGGACTAGCCCGGCGCTCCCCACGATGTCAGAATGCTCTCTCGTGCTCAACAAGGTGCTTATTGCGAACCGCGGAGAGATCGCCGTCAGGGTGATCCGGACCGCACGGGAACTCGGCATTGCCACCGTGGCGGTCTATTCCGATCTTGACCGCGACGCCATGCACGTCCGCATGGCGGACGAGGCGTACTCGATAGGGGGTCAGAACGCCTCCGAGAGCTACCTCGCCACTGACAAGATCCTGGATGTGCTGGGTCGATCAGGAGCGGACGCCCTTCACCCGGGCTACGGGTTCTTCTCGGAGAACGCCGACTTCGCACGGGCGGTCTCGCAGACGGGCGCCGTTTGGATCGGGCCTCCCCCCGAAGCGATCGAGATCATGGGCGACAAGATAAGTTCACGCCTCGCGGCGGGTCGGGCGGACGTGGCCGGGGTTCCGGGAACCACGGAGGT
>JAKBBS010000300.1 GCA_021808425.1 Actinomycetes bacterium | reverse complement strand
CAGTCGGTTTCGACGGGGCGGTGATAGTGGCCGATATCGCCAGTGATCGCAGCACCCCGGAACAGAGTGCACACCCTCACATGATCCGGGTGCGAGTCGATGATGTAGAAGCTGCGTTTGCCCGAGCTCGCGACGCCGGCGCCGTGGTTGTCGAAGCGCCCGTCGACCGGGAATACGGCGAACGCGACTGCACCCTCGTGGACCCCGGCGGCCATCGCTGGCAGCTCGCACAGACGCTTGCAGACGTAGCTCCTGAGGACTTCGGATGCACGACCGTCAGCCCGTGGCCCGCATACCAACCCGCCGGCACCACATAGGAGTCGAAACCGCGCTTGCGCTGACCTGCCCAGGAGCAGACGTAACCCTCGCCGCCCGCAGCATCTCGGCGACCACCGTCAGCTTGGCGTTAAGATCCCCGAGCAAGTTTCCTGCGTCGAGCGTCAACTGCTCGGCTCCGAGGCTGGCGCAGGCGTCGAGGACGAGGCGCTCACGGCTTTGCCAGTGGAGGTAGATCGTCCTCTTCGCGACCCCTGATCGGAGGGCGACCTCATCGGGGGCCGCGAGCGCGGCGATCGGCACGCCGCAGTAGTAGCTACGGCGCTCGCAGCGGTGACCCCACCACCACCACTAGGACGACAGCCGGCTTCTCGGTCGCCTCAGCACCAATGGGCTTCCCCTCGCTCAGACGCTACAATCCGCGCTCACATCGGCGGTTAGCCAGTTCATCTCGGTGCTAGCTCTCAGCCCCCCGAGCTCGTCGAAAGCCACGACCTCGGACTTTCAGAAGGTCGACGCCAGCATCTAATCTCACGAAGCAGGCGGGGCCTGCCTAGCACACTGGTTATCCGCGTAGGCGCCGGCTGCGAGGGCGCGAAGCGGGGAGGTCGTCGCAGCGGATGGCCCGCGACAACGTTCGCCGGTCTGGCGTCGTAGGGTCGCAGCATGATTTCAGATCCCTCACCAGAGACGGCGCAGATCGCCTACCTGGGCGCCGCCGAACTCGAGGATCGCCTCTCCTCGGGTGAGCTGACCTCCGTAGCCCTAGTCGAGGCCCTCCTTCGGCGCATCGAGGATCTCGATCGGCCCGGATCCCCCACCGCTTTGCGTTCGGTGATCGCCGTGTCCGACCGGGCCCTCGCAGAAGCCGAGGCGTCCGACCGCCGGCGAGCCATCTCCTCCGACCATCTTGCGCTCGAAGGCATCCCTGTCCTCGTCAAGGACAACATCGAGGTGAGCGGCCTTCCCTCCTCCGCAGGCTCGACCAGTCTTCTCGGGCGCCCGCCCGCATCCGACGCCCCTCTGGTCACGAGTCTTCGTCAAGCCGGGGCTGTCATACTCGGCACCACCAACCTGTCCGAGTGGGCCAACATCAGATCTCCACGGTCGACCGGCGGCTGGTCGGCGGTAGGCGGTCTCACCGCAAACCCGTGGGCACTCGACCGCAACGCTGGCGGTTCCTCATCCGGCTCCGGCGCCGCCCTGGCCGCCGGACTGGCCCCCCTTGCTATTGGCACCGAGACTGACGGATCTATCTGTTGTCCCTGCTCGCTCAATGGCGTGGCAGGCATCAAGCCTGCGGTTGGCGCCGTGCCGACAGCCGGGGTCGTGCCTATCAGCCCCAGCCAGGATAGCCCCGGGCCAATGGCGAGGACCGCCGCCGACGTGCGCCTCTTACTCGACGTCCTAACGGGTGCAGCGGAGATTTCCGGGGAACCGCCGCCGTATTCGTCTATCCGGGTCGCAGTTGCGACGACGTGGCGAACGGGGCATCCGACGACCGATTCGCTCTTCGAGGAGACCGTGGAGCGGATCCGCTCCCTCGGCCTCCCCACCGTCGAAGTCGCCCCCGCCGGCCCGACAGGCGAGGCGAAGAAGGACGAAAGCACTGTTCTGCTGTGCGAATTGAACGACGCGCTGGATCTTTATCTCCCCACCCGCGGCCCCGGCGGTCCGCAAACCCTCGCCGAGGTGGTGGCCTACGAGGACGCCCACGCCGACGTCGAGCTGGCCTGGTTCGGCCACGAGCTGTTCGAGCAGGCCCTTGTTCTGGGCGGTCGGGCCGGCGAAGCCTACCGAGACGCCCGCCGCCGCAACCTGTCGTGGGCGCTCGACACGGTCCTCGGGCCGGCCCTGGCATCCGCCGATGTCCTCGTGGCTCCCTATATGGGCCCGGCGTGGAAGTCGGATCTGCTCCTCGGCGGCCACCCGGCCAGCGCTTCACCGGCGACCATGGCCCCCGCTGTCGCCGGCTGGCCCATCGCCTGTGTTCCCATGGGATTGGCCGCCGGCCTGCCGGTCGGTCTCGCAATCATCGGCCGCCCGGGCTCGGAGCGGACAATACTGGCAGTGGCCACCGCCGTCGAGGTGCCGAGCCGGCCGACCTGGACTCCTCCCACTCGTTCTTGACGGAATGTGTAGGCAACGTCGCCAGTTGACTTCACCACAAGTCCTTTCAGGATCTCGATCACTCAGAAAACCAAGATCCATGCCAGTCGCTAGGGTGACTACATGAGCCTGGACTGGGAACAAGTCATCTATCGTCGCTTCCCATTTCCCGTCAAGCCAGGCGTGGGAGCACTTCAAAGGAGCCGCCATCAGACGCCCTCAGGACGTCGAAATGCCGATGGTCTAGGCTGGCAATAGTGCGCGTCCGGTACCGCTCGGCCAGGACCACGATCGACGCATCCGCGACGCCGATCTCCTGGTCCCTATACTTGGCGATAACATCGCAGGCGCTGCGAAGGCTGCTCTCGTCGAAGGTCGCTAAGTCCCAGGCTCCGCCCGCCAGCTCGTCGAGGACCGCAAGTTCGTTGTCCAAGCCGCGCCTAGTCGCTACGAGGTAGTCGAGCTCAGCGACCACGTACGGCGAGACGACCAGGGCATCGGCCCCGCCAAACAGCGCTGACACCGCGTGGTGGTCAGGCTCTGAGGCGTCGAAGAACGCCAGCAGAGCGCTTGTGTCCACGATGACTGAAGGCACCCTCAGCGCTCTCCGAAGCCGGCAAGCAGCTCCTGGGAATCGCGCGCCACCGGCTGGCCGCCCGAGTACAGAGCGCCACGAGGACGGGGGCGAACACCGCCGATCGACACACGAATCGACTCGCGGATGACCTCTGCTTCGGATACGCCGCGCTCCGCGGCAGCACGCTTGACCGCGACCTTCAAGTCTTCTGGTAGGTATAGCGTCGTTTTCTCCATCTACGTATGGTACCACCGGTACCGCTGGCAGATCGGTGCCGCATCAGTAGCGCGACAACACCATCCGACCGTGTACGCCCACCCGTATTCGCTGGCCCTGATACCGAGATTGGCACCTTGGATGTGGCGGTGTGATCCGTCGGGTCGCACTCGATGCGTGTATGCCGAAGGATGGGCTTGCTGGACCGATGTTTGAACGTCATCCGTAAAGATGAGTCGAACTTGTTCTGACAGCCATTTAGGCGGAACTCAGGAGCGCCCAACGCAGCGCCTGCCCGGTTCGGTCAGCCCGTCCGGTCTAGCTACCGATTCTCCCGGACATCGCCGTCCCATTCATCGATCTGCCAACTCCGGCGTGTCGAGCAAGGACATCGAAATCGCGGTCGTCGTGCAGGACAGACACGCCGCTTCGAAGCGCCACGGTCGCGATCAGGCAGTCGCTCCGAAGGAACTCGACCCACGCCGGCGTGTCGACGAGGGTAATCGCGCCGGCGGGCGGTCCGAGCGCATCTCGTCGAGATCACCCTCCCACCGGGCACCTTCCATCGCCAAGACATCCTCTCGGGTCATCGAATCTCCGACGAGTCGTCGCAGCGCTAAGTCGACCACTGACCGCTTGGAATGCAGCCCGTAGCGCCGCATCGCATCATTCACCAGATT
>JAKBBS010000299.1 GCA_021808425.1 Actinomycetes bacterium | reverse complement strand
TTTCCCGCTGGCGAGCACGACCCTGCGCACCTGCGAACGATCAAGTCCCGTCTCCGCCGCGCCTGTCGACCTTGCGGCGAAGCGTGGGTCGTCGAGGATCTCACGGAAATGCCCGGACGTGAACTCGTGGACGGGACTGTAGGCCTCGCGGCCGCGCAGGTAGCGTTTCGGGGTGAAGAGAACGAGCGGCTTCAGGGCGCTTCGAAGGACCTGCCTTCGAAGCAGGTGGAACAGCTGCGAGGCGGTGGTTGCGTTGACGACCTGTATGTTGTCCTCGGCGCAGAGGTCCAAGAAGCGCTCTATCCTCGCCGAGGAGTGCTCCGCCCCTTGACCCTCGTAGCCATGTGGCAGTAGCAGTGTCAGCCCGGATTTCTGTCCCCACTTGATCTCAGCCGCGGCGAGGAACTGGTCGATGATGATCTGGCCGCCGTTGACGAAGTCACCGAACTGAGCTTCCCACGCGACGAGGCTGTCTCGAGCGACGAGCGAATAGCCGTATTCGAATCCTATCGCCGCGTACTCTGACAGAAGCGAGTCGTAGATGCTGAAACGCCCGGGGCCGAGCGCTGCGAGCGGGACGAACTCCGCGCCGCTGCGGTAGTCGACTACTGCTGCGTTGCGGTGCCCGAAAGTGCCGCGCCGGCTGTCCTGGCCGGCCAGGCGGACATCGCGGCCCTCCAGGACGAGCGTTCCGTATGCGAGCGCCTCGCCTAGCGCCCAGTCCGCCTCGCCCGACGCCCAAAGCTTCGCCCGGCTGTCGAAGATGCGAACCAGCTTCGGATGGACGGTGAAACCCTCGGGGAACGTCGACAGCGCCTGGACCACTTGGTCTAGCTTGTCCTTGGAGACGCCGCTCTCGACGGGCGGGAGCACCGGTGCCGCGCCCGGGGCCGGCGGGACATGCGTCGGCTTCGGCGGGGCGGTCGCCCGGGTTTCGTCGAGCGCGGACTGCAGGCGCGACGAGAAGTCCGCCAGAGCACGCTCGGCCTCCGCCATGTCGATGTCGCCTCTGCGCACGAGGGACTCCGTGTAGAGCTTGCGGACGCTTCGGTGATCCTTGATCAGCTGGTAGAGGAGCGGCTGCGTGAGCGACGGGTCGTCCTGCTCGTTGTGGCCGTAGCGGCGGTAGCAGACCATGTCGATGACGACGTCTTTGTGGAAACGCTGGCGGAAAGCAAACGCGAGCCGCCCGACGCGCACGCACGCCTCAGGGTCGTCGCCGTTTACGTGGAAGATCGGGGCCTGGATCATCCTCGCCACGTCGGTGGCGTACACGGACGAACGCGCGGCGTCGGGGTTGGTCGTGAAGCCGAGCTGGTTGTTGATCACTACGTGCACCGTGCCGCCGGTCTCGTATCCGGGCAGCGCAGACATGTTGAGCGTTTCGGCGACGACGCCCTGGCCCGCGAAAGCCGCGTCGCCGTGGATCAAAAGCGCGAGCACCGGCCGTTCGGAGGTTACCCCGAGCTGATCCTGGCAGGCTCTCGCTATTCCCTCGACGACCGGGTCGACAGCCTCGAGGTGCGACGGGTTGGACGCGAGGATCACGTCGACCGTCACACCTGACCTACCCGTGAACTTCCCCCGGAAGCCCTTGTGGTATTTGACGTCGCCGGAGCCTTGGACGCTGCCGGGGTCGATGTTGCCTTCGAACTCCTCGAAGAGGTCCCCGTAGCTCTTGCCGACGATGTTGATGAGCACGTTCAGCCGGCCGCGGTGCGCCATGCCGAGGACCACCTGTGAGACGCCGTCCTGGGCGGCTTCGTCGATCACTGCGTCTACCAGGGGGATCGCCGCTTCGCCTCCTTCTAGGCCGAAGCGCTTCTGGCCGATGTACTTGGTGTTGAGGAACTGTTCGAGTGCCTCGGCGGCGTTGAGCCGGTCGAGGATCCAGCGCTGCTCGTCGATGTCGAGCGAGGTCGGCACACCCTCGAAGCGCTCCTGGATCCAGCGTTTCTGTTCGGGGTCCTGGATGTGCATGTACTCGACGCCGACCGTCCGGCAGTAGGCGTCGCGCAGCACGCCGAGGATGTCGCCGAGGCGCATCTTGTCCTTGCCCGCCAAGCCGTTCGTGAAGAACTCCCGCTCGAGGTCCCAAAGCGACAGGCCGTGCGTCGCCGGATCGAGCTCGGGGTGCATCTGGGGATCCTTCCAGTCGAGGGGATCCAGATGGGCGATCAGGTGACCGCGTACGCGGTAGAGGTGGATCAGGTTGTCGACCTGGACCTGCTTGCGCTGGCGCAGCTCCGCCGTCTCGGCGAGGTCGTTGACGTCGCTGCCGAACGGGACCGGCTCGTAGGGCACGCCCATCGACTTGAAGATGTCTTCGTAGAAACCGTCACCGCCGATGAGCAGCCGGTGGGCTTTTTGGAGGAACAACCCGGACTCGGCGCCCTGGATGATCCGGTGGTCGTAGGTGCTGGTCAGCGTGACGACTTTGGACACGCCGAGCTCGGCCAGGACCCGCGGGTCGGCGGCCTGCCACTCGGCTGGGTAGTCGATCGACCCGACGCCGACGATCGCCCCCTGGCCGGGCATCAGCCTCGGCACGGACTGGACGGTCCCGATGGTGCCCGGGTTTGTCACCGACACGGTCGCCCCGGCGAGGTCGTCGGCGCCGATCTTGTTGGAGCGAACCTTGCGGATCAGGTCCTCGTAGGCTGACCAGAAGGCCCTGAAGTCCAGCTCGTCGGCGGCCTTTATTACGGGGACCATCAAGGTGCGCGAACCGTCCGATTTTTCCACGTCCACTGCGATACCAAGGCCGATGTGGTGGTGGTGTCTCACCGACGGTGTCGCCTTGGGGTCCTCGCCGTCCGGCTCGACAAAACTCGAGTTGAGCGCCGGAACAGCGGCCAGGGCGCGCAGCACCGCGAAAGCGATCAGGTGAGTGAAGCTGATCTTGCCGGCGGCACCGGTGCGCGAGAGCTGGTTGTTGAGCATGCGGCGGTTGACTTCCAGAAGCCTTGCGGGGACCACCCTGAAGCTCGTGGCTGTGGGAACGCCGAGGCTCGCGGTCATGTTCGCAGCGACGCGCAGTGCCGCGCCTCGAAGCGGGCTGGGGGGATCCTCGTTTGTACCGGCCGCGAGGCCGTTCGCGCCGCCGCCGGAACCGGGTCGCGCAGAACTAGCCGCCGGGTCCGTGACGGCTACCCGACTGGGGTCGTGCGGTCGATCCGTGGCGCCCGCCGCTGGAGGGCTCGCTGGCGACGCGGCCGGCTCGGGACTAGCCGGCCTGGAAAGGTTGACACCCCCCGGCCGGTAGTCCTGGAAGAACTCCTTCCAAGAATCGCTCACAGAGGCCGGGTCCCTGCGATACTGCTCGTACATGTCGTCGACGAGCCAGGCGTTGGCGCCGAAGCGTGACGCGGGGCCGGAGCGGGGAGAATCTTCTAGGTCGTCACTCATACCAACTCACATCCTAAAGGCCGCGACCGATTGAGCGCGGTTGGGCTACCGCGGCTTCGCTCGTGGATCGCCTTATGATCTCTGCGCAGTCAGATACGCCTCGCGAACGGTCCTAAATGGAGGTTGCACAACATGGGCACCCTGTGGAGTCCAATCAAGGAGTCAGGCAGCCTCACAGACAAGATCGTCGCCCGCATCGACGAGCTGATCGCCTCCGAGGATCTTCAGGAGGGACAGCGCCTCCCGTCGGAGCGCGACATGGCCCGCCTGCTCGGGGTGAGCCGGCCGGCGCTTCGCGAGGCTGTTCGGGTACTCGAGGCTCGCGGGCGGGTAGCTGTGCGCCACGGGCAGGGCGTTTTCGTCGGGGCGGGTGACATCGGGACTATGAGGACCCGCCTTGCGAACATGGAGGTGTCCCTCGCCGAGCTTTTCGCGATGCGCCAGGTACTCG
>JAKBBS010000047.1 GCA_021808425.1 Actinomycetes bacterium | reverse complement strand
GTTGACGTCGCCTACCACCCAAGATCGTGGTATCCGGGCGTCGTCGAAGAACACCTCGTTGAAATCCGCAGCGCCGGTCATCTGACGCAGGGGCCGTACCGTCACGCCGGCTTGCTCCATCGGGAGCGCAAACATTGTTATGCCACGGTGCTTTGGTGCTTCGGGGTCGGTGCGCGCGAGCAGGATGCCCATTTGGCTGTGATGCGCCCCGGAAGTCCAAACCTTCTGGCCGTTGACCACCCACTCGTCGCCGTCGGCAACGGCGCTCGTCGACAGCGACGCGAGATCCGAGCCAGCGCCGGGCTCCGAGTACAGCTGGCACCAGATCTCCTCGCCTGACAGGCCAGGTCCCAGGAAGCGAGACTTGAGGTCCGTCGAACCGAGGTCGCGAATTATTGGCAGTGCCATTCGCACGCCGATTGCGAACACGTCTTCCTCGGGAGGGAGTCTCCCTCGGCTCTCCTCCTCGTAGACAGCCAGGTCGGCGGCGTTGGATCCGTGTCCGCCGAACTCCACCGGGTACCCGAGCCCCCCGAACCCCGCTTGGTAGAGGGCCTTCCGCCAAGCCCGGGCGCGCTCGAGACGACCCTCGTATAGGGCAAGATTCTCAGGCACGATCAGATCGAAAAATGCCCGCACCCTCTCACGCAGGCTCATCTGCGCTGACGCTTGGGCCGAAGAGCGCAGCCCAGCCGTACCCTCGTCGGGTGGATCAGCCGACGGCATTTAGGATCTCCTCGAAGCTTCGCGCGGCTCCGTCGCGCAACGCTCTTTTGACCGAAACCACCACAGCTCTGTCACCTCCGGCGAGCGTCGATGCCATATTGCGCGATCTTGCGAGCACCTGGTCGTCGGGCACCACCTCAAACGCGAAGCCGGCAGCGAGAAGGTCTGAGGCGCTCTTGCGCTTGCCGCTGAGCACAAGCTCTGTGGCACGGCCGACGCCGTGTTTGTAGAGAAGCCACGCTGTGTTCATTGGCGCCGGTCGACCCATCGCCAGCTCGGGAACCGATAGGAACGAGCTCTCCCCGGCTATAAGGAAATCGCAGGCGAGGGCGAGCGAAGCCCCGGCCGCAACCGCAGCGCGTTCAAGCGCTCCGACGATCGGGACCGGGAAGGTAGCGAGGTCCCGGTGCAGCGCTGCCCAGCCCGAGGAGAACTCGCGTCCGCCGGGGGGTTCGCCCAGATCTAGCCCCGAGCAGAACGTCCCGCCCTCGCCTCGAAGCACGACAGCGGTCGTTGAAACGTCGTCGGCCAGCTCGGCGAAAGCCGCCCGCAGAAGCTCGACGGTGTCCTCGATGATCGCGTTGCGTCTATGTGGCCGGTTGAGCACCACCTCTGACCAAGCGCCGTGGGACTCCACTCGGACGATACGGTCTATAGGTACTGGTGACACCGAGCATTATCATAACGTCAATTCTCGGTGGTCGCAGGTTTGCCAGCCGAGAAGGCGTACTAGTCGCCTGGGGGTTGAAGGGACCGTAGCGCGCGCTCGAAGACGACGGTGAATTGGCCGTCGAGGTCGCCGAGCTCGACGCCGAGCTCGGCGGCGAACGCCTCGCGGTAGAGAACGTATCCGTAGACCGATGTGACCAAGAAGGAGTGGACTGCCCGCACATCCAGGTTCGAGTCCAGTTCGCCCGATGTCACTGCATCTCGCAGCAAGCTCTGGGTGTGGTCCCTGAGGGGCATCATCCTCATACGCTCGGTTCCGTCGATCAGGAGGAGTGTTCGAAGTTTGACCGTTTCGGGATCGCCGATGAGCACCTGGAGCAGGCGCAGCTGGCCTGCAACCAGATGAGTTCGGTCCACGTGGCGAAGTTGCTGCAGCGAGCGCTCGCCTCTTCGGCGAAGGGCTCGACGTAGGAGTTTCCCCCTCGAACCGAAGTAGTGGTACACCAAGCCGCGGTTGACGCCCGCCTCTTCGGCGACTTCACGCAGGTTGAGTCCGGCGAGCACACCGTCGCGCGCCAGCAGTGCCATAGCTGCGTCCTCGAGCGCCGCCTCGGTAGCCGCACGGCCGGCGAGTTGCTCTGGTTGGGCTGGTGAGACACCGTCGTTTCCTGCCTGGGCTACGTCTGCTCTGGCCATGCCGCCAAGTATGGCGTCAACGGAATGTCAAATGTGGACATTGACGGGGGCGAGGGCTGGCGTGTTAAAGTCAGGGCCTAGCGGAACGCTAAACATGGGAGGAGCGCCGTTGACCGGCAATGCCTACGCGGACGACCTACTCCTTAGGTCGGCGAAACTTGTCGATGACGGTTGGGACGGTGGGTTCAGCCCGAGCCAGTCGAAGGAAACGAACCCGATCGACGCCGGCCTGGCCGACTTTGGCGGAGGAGTCGCCCTGGTAGCGTCGTTCTCGCACGTCGTAGCGCTCGCAGGTTCGACAGGATTGACGTTGGTCGACACGTCTCTGGCCGCACTCTCAGGGGCAGTGCGGAACTCGCTTGTCTCCTGGTCGCAAGACCCGGTGGACACGATCATCTACACCCATGGGCACGTCGACCACGTGGGGGGCGCCCCGCTGTTCGTCAAGGCGAACGCCGATGCCGGTGCGCGCCGACCGCGGGTGGTCGGCCACGCAAACGTGGCCCCGCGCTTCCAGCGCTACGACGTCACAGAGGGCTACAACAGCCGCATCAACGCACGGCAGTTCCGCGGCCGCCGCAGGTTCGGCATGGATTCTCCCAACGAGCAGGCGAGAAGGTGGGGTGTCGACTGGGTGTGGCCCGACGTCAGTTTCGTGGACCGCCTTGCCCTCGACCTCGGGGGGCGTGAAGCTGTCCTGTTCCACGACAAAGGCGAGACGGACGACCACGCATGGGTGTGGCTGCCCGAGCGGCGGGTGATCTGCGGAGGCGACTTCCTCACTTGGGTGTTCCCGAACGCCGGGAACCCGCAGAAGGTGCAACGTTACCCGGCTGAGTGGGCTCGGGCGATGCGGGCGATGGCGGCGCTCGAACCCGAGCTGTTCCTACCGGCGCACGGCTTACCGATCGAGGGTCGCGACCGGATCCACCGGGTGCTCATCGACGTAGCCGAAGCGCTCGAATCGCTCGTATCCCAGACGTTGGAGCTGATGAACTCGGGTGCAACCCTCGACGACGTCCTAAACGCCGTCCGTCTGGCTCCCCGCCTCGCTGAACGGCCGTATCTGCAAGCGACTTACGACGAGCCCGAGTTCGTGGTCCGAAACATTTGGAGGCTCTACGGCGGCTGGTGGGACGGGGACCCATCGCATCTCAAGCCTGCGACGTCCGCGGAGATCTCGACTGAGCTATCCAGTCTGGCCGGGGGCGCGCAACGCCTGGCCGAAAGAGCGGCGCAGCTGAGCGCCGACGGCCAGCACCGACTCGCATGTCAACTGGTGGAGATCGCGGCAAAGGGTGAGCCCACCAACGCGTCGGTGCACGCACTGCGATCGGAGGTGTACCGCCGCAGACGTGACGGGGAGCTGTCGCTCATGGCGCGGGCGATCTACTCGGAGGCTGCAGAACGCTCCGCGGCGATATCGGGCGCCGAGAGCGCCGTACCCAGCGACGCTGCAGTCGAAGGCGCTGCATCCGACGGCCCGCTGCGAGGGTCCGCCAGCAGTCCCGCAGCCGGAGACGGAGAACTGTGACCGAGCCCACTCCGCCGGAGTCTCTGGGGGACAACGTCCGATCTCTCGACCGTCTGATGTTCCCAAAACGGATCGCCATCGCCGGTCTGTCCGCTCGGCCGCGGGCGTGGGGTCAGATGGCCTACCGCTACTTGATGGCCGGTGGTTTCGCCGGCGAGGTGGTCGCATACCGGCCCCGCCACGAGGAGACCGGCGTAGCAGTCATCCGAGATTTTTCCGAGGCAGGAGACATCGACCTCGTCGTGGTGGCCGTCCCCGCGCGGGGCGCAGTCGAGGTGATCCGTGAGGCGTCCAACGCCGGAGTCGGGGCTGCAGTCGTCTTCTCGTCAGGGTTCGCCGAGGAGGGCGGCGACGGGATTGCGCTGCAGGCAAGTCTGGTGGAGGCCGCAGGGGCGATGCCGATGCTCGGCCCGAATTGCCTCGGGCTGGTGAGCGACCCGGCGAACGTCGTGGTGTCGGTGTCAGCGTTTCTTGGCCGCCCCCGGCGTAGCGGACCGGTGGGGCTGGTGAGCCAGTCCGGTGCGATGGGCTTCATCTTGGCGGAACACCTTCGCCGGCGGGGAGTCGGATTCTCATTCTACGCGAGCACCGGCAACGAGGCTGCCCTTGGAGCTTCGGACCTGCTCGGGTACGTCTCCGCCCGACCGGAGGTCAAGGTCGTCGGTTGCTACCTCGAAGGGGTCCGAGACGTTGCCGCGTGGCGCAAGGCGACCCGAGAGGCCCGCGAGGCCGGATGCGAGGTAGTGGTCCTCAAGGTGGGAAGGTCGGAGGCCGCGGAGCGGGCAGCGCTGTCGCATACAGCTTCTGCCGCCGGAGATGCGGAGATGTTCGATGCTGCTTCGCGAGACGACGGGGTGACGCTCGTCGGCGACGAGGAGTCTTTCGCCGAGGCGGTGACGGCACTCACGAGGCCAGTGAGGCTACCGGCGCGCCCCGGTCTCGCCGTCGTCACGATGTCGGGTGGGGGAGGCGCGATGATCGCTGACCAGCTCGGGCCGCAAGCGCGAGTCCCCGCACTGGCGGAGCGGACCAGGACCTCGCTGCGTTCCCTGGGGATCGCCCTCGCCGGAGACGGGAACCCAGTGGATCTGACGGGAATGTTCTTTGCTCACGTCGACCGGTTGGACGAGGTCATCTCCACTGTCAGTGGAGATGACTCGATAGATGGGACCGTGCTTTACTTCACCTTCGGGGATCAGCTGGTGGAGCACTACAGGAGCCTGGCGGCCACGCTGGGGGATCGTCCGATCCCGACGTGGTTGGTTTGGGCCGGCGCGCCGGACGGGGAAGTCGAGGCTCAAGTCGGATCTGCGCGGGTCGTGGGAAGTATCCCTGCCCTCGTCCGGGCGTTGGCAGCGCAGCCGCGCGAGTGTCGGCTCGAACTCGGGACTGTCCAATCCCGGAGACAGACGCACGGCGGCGGCGGCCTCCCCGACGGGTCGGTCCTCACGGAGGCTGTGTTGTCGCCGTGGCTCAGCGCTCACGGACTGCCTTACGTGGAGATGGCAGTCGGAGACGGCCCCGATGAGGTCGTGGACGCCGTAGAGCGGCTCGGGATTGCACCGCCGTGGATCGTCAAAGTCGACCATCCAGGCGCCCCGCACCGGGGCCGCCTTGGGCTTGTGAGCGCCGGTCTGCGCGACGCCGGGGTGCTTAGGGGAGAGCTTGAACGCCTCTACGGCACCTCCGAAAAGCTCGGCCTTCGCGGAGCGCGCCTCGTCGTCGAGCCCATGGTCAGTCACGTGGGGATGTTCTCGCTTGGGGCGTTGCGCCACAGCCAGTACGGCCCGATGCTGCTCGTGGGACCAGGCGGCGATCAGGTGGAGGCTCGGGATGCCCGTCGGGCTGCTGCTTGCCTGCCGCTGACGGATCGCAGCCTCGCGGCGCTTTGCGATCACGCCTCAGCCGTCGCCGGACGGGAAGTCACCCCGGAAGCGCTCGTCGGGCCGCTTCTCGCTCTAGAGTCGCTACTACACAACGACGCGTCGGTGCTCGAAGTCGACGTCAACCCGGTGCTGGTCACGGTGTCCGGGGGATTGATTGCAGTGGACGCCCTCGCCGGCAGGGGAGGCGCCGGATCCGAACAGCCACCAAGAAACCCTGAAGGGAGCTCCAGATGACCGACCGCAACTCCGTCAGTGCTGCAGGTGAAGCCGAGGGCGCGGATCCCGGCGCCTCGCGAGCTATCAATGGCAGAGCTACTGTCGATAGGCAACGCGCTGCGGACGGCGGCTTGCGGGCGCCGCGCAGAGCCCGCGGTCGTCTGACAGCCGGACTCGGGGGCCTGGCGCTTCTGGCGGGAATCCTTTCCGCGTGTGGGAGCTCGAGTCACTCCGCGAGCTCGAGCACGACGACGGCGTCGGGTGGTGCAGCGACCACGACAGCGAACACTTCCACCTCGGCGCCGGCCAGCTCCGCGGCGGTGTCGATGAACCTGGAGATCTACCTCGGCTCGTTCTATACGTGGCTGCCGTACATCGCCTCGGCGGAGGGCTTCTTCGCGAAGAACGGCATCAACGCGCACGTCATCGGCATAACGAGCGGTGGCCCCGTCGCGTTTGCGGCCCTCGCAAATGGTAGCGCCGACGTCGCGATGGGCGACCTGTCGCTTGCGGGCCCGCTCCTGGACAAGGGGGTAGGGCTGACCCTGATATCGGGCGCCGTCAAGGCCGGCTGGCAGCTGGTCGCTCCGAAAGGTTCGACAGCGCCGACGACGTATCCGAGCAACGTCACATACCTCAAGGGCAAGCCGGTCGGGGTCGTCTCGCTCGGATCGTCGTCCTACTACTTCCTGCAGCAGCTAGCGGTGGCCGCAGGCCTTGGGGCGGGCGGCGTGTCGTACGCCGCTGTTGGCGGCCTCCCCGCAAACTTCATCAGCGCGCTCAGCGCAAACAGGGTGGCAGCCGCGATGGTCTCCCCCGACCTCGGCTACTACCTGACGAACATCGCAGGTGACAAGCTGTTGTTCAACTTCAGCTCGACCCAGGCGCTTTCCGAGGCGGGAGGCCTTCTCGGCTCTATCGCCGGGGACGCTGGCGCTGGCATGTGGGCGCGCAACGGCTGGCTCAGCGCCAACCCGGGTGTGGCGGCGAAGTTCCAGCTGGCCATGGACGAGGCCGACGTGTGGGTGCACAACCCGGCCAACCTGACGAAGCTGATCTCGACACTCCAAGCGGAGAAGGACCTGGCCGCATTCGAGCAGGGAGCGGGTGCACCGAAGTTCTTCGCGTACGCACTTCCTTTGATCCTCGCCAGCGAGCCCGGCGGGGAGTCCGGAACGGCGAACGTGATGAACTTCTGGGTCAAGGCCGGATTGCTCAGCCACACGATCCCAGTTGCCCAGTGGTACTCGTCTACCACGCCTGCGACTGAAGCCCAGGTGACTGCAGCCGCATCCGCCGCCGGAGTGTCGTGATGCCCGGCGCGTCGCTGCGACAGGACGTCGACGGCGGTTCGACGGCGTCGAGCCGTGGGGACGCCGGCGTGGCGAACGTCGTTCGCATATCTGGCGTGCGGCACTCCTTCGCCGCACCCGACGGATCGCGGCGCACCGTGCTCGACGGTATCGACCTGGACATCCGCCGGGGAGAGTTTGTTGCGATCGTCGGCCCCTCGGGTTGCGGCAAGACGACGCTGCTCAACCTCGTCGCGGGACTGGTTGGCGCGGAGGCGGGAAGAGTGGAAGTCCACGGAGGCTCGCCGAAGCTCGGCGACGCCAACGTCGGGTACCTCTTCGCCCGTGACGCCCTTCTTCCGTGGCGTACCGTCCTCGGAAACGCTGAGCTCGCGTTGGAGATGGTGGGAGTTGCAAAGGCAGAGCGACGCCGGCGGGCGGAAGAGCTGCTTGGCGCTGTCGGGCTTTCCGACAGCGCAGGAGCGTACCCGGCTCAGCTGTCGCAGGGGATGCGCCAGCGCGTTGCGATCGCGCGGACCCTCGCGACCCGGCCTGACCTGCTCATGCTCGACGAGCCTTTCTCGGCTCTCGACGCGCAGACGAAGCTCCTTCTCCAGGACACTTTCAGCCGGCTGTGGGCCGATTTGGGCGCAACGGTGGTGCTCATCACGCATGACCTGTCGGAGGCGATCAGCCTTGCCGACCGGGTCGTCCTAATGACCGCTCGACCCGGTCGCATAAAAAGGGTGCTCGAGGTGGACCTTCCCCGGCCGCGCTCGGTCGTCACCTTGCAATCCGACGAGGGATACCACCGTATATACCAGCAACTGTGGAGCGATCTGAGCGAGGAGGTCGTCAGGCAATGACAGCGCTCGAAGCCAGCCTGGAGGCGGATGCTGCCGTCCGCAACGACTTCGCCGGCGGCCTTGCCAGCGGCAGGTCGGGACAGCGCAAACGGCGACCTGCCGCGAAATCGGTCAGGGTGAGGGCGATCCAGCTGGTGCTACTCGTCGCTCTTTTCGGCTCGTGGCAGCTGCTCGCAGCGACCAAGGTTCTGAACCCGGCTTTCGTCAGCGAACCGTCGCAGTACTTCCCGTCGTTCTGGCACGGCGTGGACAGCGGTGGCCTTCTCGGCCTGATCGGAACTACGCTCTACGAGACCTTCGTCGGCTTCGCTTTGTCCGCTCTGCTCGGCCTTGGCGCCGGCTACCTGCTGGCGGAGTTCAAGTCGGTTGACGTGATAGTCCGCCCTTTCATGACCGGCTTCAACTCGATCCCGCGGATAGCGCTCGCACCTCTTTTCGTCTTGTGGTTCGGGCTCGGATCTCTGAGCCGGATCGTCCTGATCGTGAGCCTCAGCTTCTTTATCGTCGCATTCAACACGTTTGCAGGGTTGCAGAGCGTCAACCGTGACCACCTGCTCCTCGCAAGGGTTCTCGGCGCAAGCCGGCGGGAGCGCTTCTTCAAATTCGTCCTGCCTTCGGCTACCCCGTCGATCTTCGCGGGTCTTCAGCTCGCCTTGACCTACGCGTTCCTTGGGGCGGTCGTCGGAGAGATGCTCACCGGGAGCGACGGCCTCGGCGGTTACCTGGCGCTCAAGATGGGAAGTTTCGACACGACCGGGTTCTTCGGAGGGTTGATACTGCTGGTGATAGTCGCGCTAGCGGTTTCGGCGCTCGTGAGGGCGCTCGAGAACCGGCTGCTGCGCTGGAGGGCGATCGAGCTTGCAGGCACGCACGGAGGGAACCAATGAGCACGCCTCAAGCGGCGAGTTGGCCTTCTGTTCAACCCTGGAGGGGAGTGATAGGTCGGACGGTCCCGGAGTCCACCCCGGACTGGCCGGCGCGCCCGCAGCCTGGACCCGACGCACCGAACGTCGTGGTAGTCGTCTTGGACGATACCGGCTTCTCGCATCTCGGGTGTTATGGGTCGAGCATCGAGACGCCGAACATCGACGGACTGGCAGCGGGCGGGCTTCGCTACAACAGCTTCCACACGACCGCTCTCTGTTCGCCGACCAGGGCAGCTCTTCTGACGGGGCGCAACCATCATGCAGTCGGGATGCGGGGCCTTTCGAACTGGACTAGCGGATTCCCCAACTGCACCGGGCGCATACCGCCTGACGCTGCGACTCTCGCCGAGCTGCTCAGCGCGGCGGGCTACTCGACGTTCGCAGTCGGCAAGTGGCATCTCACGCCCATGGAAGAGACCTCCGCAGCGGGGCCTTTCGACGATTGGCCGCTACGGCGCGGATTCGACCGCTTCTACGGGTTCATGCAGGGCGAGACGAGCCAGTTCTATCCCGAGCTGTACTGCGACAACCATCCGATCCCCACCCCTTATGGACCGGACGAGGGCTACCACGTGTCCGAGGACCTCGTCGACAACGCATTGGCGATGCTTCGTGATCAACGCTCGAACGCGCCGACTCGCCCCTTTTTCCTCTACTTCTGCTTCGGAGCCACCCACGCCCCCCATCAGGCACCGCCGCAATACCTGGCGAAGTACCGCGGCCGCTTCGACGAGGGCTGGGACAAGGTGCGAGACGCCTGGTTCGCCCGCCAGCTCGAGCTCGGAATCGTCCCCCCCGGGACCGATCTCCCTCCCCGCAACCAGGGTGTGCGTCCGTGGGACGAGCTATCGGGAGATGAGAAGCGGCTCGCCCTCAGACTGCAGGAGGCGTTCGCCGGGTTCCTGGACCACACTGATGCCCAGGTCGGCCGGCTGGTCGGCGGACTCGAGTCGCTCGGCGCCGTCGAGAACACCCTGTTCGTGCTGATCTCCGACAACGGAGCAAGCCAGGAGGGCGGCCCGAACGGGATGGTGGACTCTATTCACTTCTTCAACGGTGCGATCGAAACGCTCGACGAGAGCCTCGAGCGCTTCGACGATATAGGCGGCCCCCGGGCGAACAACAACTATCCGTGGGGCTGGGCACAGGCGGGCAACACTCCCCTCAGGCGCTACAAGCAGAACACCCACGGTGGGGGGGTCCGTGACCCGCTCATAGTGCATTGGCCTGCCGGTATCTCCGAGCGCGGGTCGGTGAGGACACAGTTCTGCCACGTCAGCGACATCGCCCCGACAATCCTCGATGTGGCCGGTGTCGCTGCGCCCGCCGTGTACCGGGGTGTTCCTCAGCAGCCGATCAGCGGGACGAGCCTCGCTTACACGTTCAGCGACGGAGCGGGGTCGACGCCGACAGTGAAGACGGTGCAGCACTTCGAGATGCTGGGCCACCGCGGTATCTACCACGACGGATGGAAGGCTGTCTCGTTCCATCAGCGCTCCACGTCCTTCGACGAGGACCGCTGGGAGCTTTACCACCTCGACGCCGATTTCTCCGAATGCCACGACCTCGCAGCGGAACGCCCGGAGAAGCTGCGGGAGATGATCGAACGTTGGTGGGTTGAAGCCGGCCGCTACGGGGTCCTACCGCTCGACGAGAGGAGCGGGGAGTTGTTCGGCATGGCAGGCAAGCGGCGACTCGCTGAGATCGGCCGTCGCTTCGTGTTCCTCCCGCCGGTGTCGCACGTCAACTCGGACGCGGCGCCGCCGCTGGGCGCCCGCTCCTTCACTATCGCCGTGGAAGTCGACCGCCCGAAAGGCGACGAGGACGGTGTGCTCGTCTCCTACGGGTCGGTCACAAGCGGGATTTGTGTGTATGTGGCCGGAGGGCGTGTTGTCTTCGACTACAACCTGTACGGGGTGCATTACCAAGCGACGTCGTCGGAGCTGCTCCCACAAGGTACTTCGACGGTGGAGGCGGTCTTCGAAAGGACGGGGACTGCGGCGGCCGCGACCGTCTCAGTTGACGGCGTATCCGGCGTCGCCGTTGAGATCCCGGGGGTCCTCCGCATGCTCTCGACCCTCGGCATGGACATCGGCGCCGACCCGGGTTCGCCCTCGTGCGACGACTACGAGGCGCCGTTCCCGTTCGCTGGGAAGGTGAAGCTCGTCGTATTCGAGATCCCCGAACGCTCCAACGCCGCCTCCGCTGACGGAGAGGCCCTGGCGGCCGGCGCGCGGGCCCAGATGTCGCGCCAATAACGAGCGGCTAAAGATATGGTCCCCTCGGGCGCTGGACTGCATTACCGCTTCGATCGAGGCGAGGCGAGCGCCGGTTCCGGTTCGGGTAATGCCGCTGGTCGTTGTGTCGTTTGCCTTGCGTCGCTTGGGCGTCCGGTCCGCGACCTCGACCCGCTGGCCGCAGCGGCGCGGCGGGTCGGCTGGTCTTCGATCGCTGTCGAGTTGCCCGGCGTTCCCCCCAGTCCGCTGCCGGCGGATGGGTCGGACCTTCACGACCTGGCTCGCGGGGTTGCCGTCACCATCGAATCCGCGCTCGAGGGTTCCCCGAGGGTGGTGGTCATCGGTCACGCCTTCGGAAACCGGGTCGCCCGCTGCCTCGCCACCGACAGGCCCGATCTTGTCGGGGGCCTTGTGCTGTTGGGTTGCGGCGGTCTGATTCCCGGCGATGGCTCCGCTCGGGCAGCGCTTCAGCGATGCTTCGAGGTTCCGGCGAGCGAAGAAGGCCATCTCGACGACGTCAGGGAAGCATTCTTTGCCCCAGGCAACGACGCGTCGGTGTGGGCCGACGGGTGGTACGCGGAGGCGGCGCACGCGCAAGCGACGGCGGTGGCGGCAACGAGCACGCAGGACTGGTGGCTGCCCCCTCCGCCGATCCGGGTCCTGGCGGTCGTGGGTGCCGAGGACCGGATATCGCCTCCGGCGAACGCACGCTCTCTCGTGGAATCTCTCGGTGAGCGGGGTCGCCTGGTGGTCGTTCCGCGGGCGGGGCACGCCCTCATCCCCGAGCAGGAGACCGAGGTCACCTGCGCGGTGGTCTCGTTTCTGGACAGTTTGTGAAAAAACTCCGGTCGCCCAGGTAGCCTTGGGTGATGCTTCTAACCGAAGTCGACCATGTGGCGATAGCCGTGAGGGATCTCGACGCAGCCGTCCAGTGGTATGCGGACACCTTTGCGGCGACTGTTTCGCACCGCGAGACGATCGAGCGCGACGGTGTCGAAGAGGCGTTGCTGTCGGTCGCCGACTCGTACGTCCAGCTTCTGAGCCCGATACGGGCTGACTCGACGGTCGCAAAGTTCCTCGACGCGAAGGGCGAGGGCATTCACCACGTCGGCTACAGGGTCGACGACTGTGCCGATGCGCTCCGCCAAGCCGTAGCGGCCGGTGCGAAGGCCATCGACGCCGAGCCGCGGCCCGGCTCTCGTGGGACGACGGTGGCGTTCCTGCACCCGAAGACCGCCTTCGGGACTTTGATCGAATTGGTGCAAGAGTGAGATCGAGCATTGTCAACCTAAGCGCAGGCGCCGGCCCGCGCTCCAACGACCTGTGCTGGTGCGGGAGCGGACGCAAGTACAAGCGCTGCCACAAGGGTAACGAGGGCAAGGTGATGCCCGGAAACGTCAGCCCGATGCTCTCCGTCCCGGATTCGATTACGCCGACCGACTACTACCTCAATGCGAAACCTCGCCGCTGGGACGAGCCGATGGTCAAGTCGCCCGAGATCATCGAGGCCATGCGCGTCGCCTGCCGGATCGCCGCCGAGGTCCTGGCAGTGACCGGCGCGGCCGTTGCGCCGGGAGTCACGACCGACGAGCTCGACCGGATCGCCCACCAGGCCTACATAGATCGTGACTCGTTTCCGTCTACCCTCAACTACCACGGCTACCCCAAGTCGATCTGCACATCGGTCAACGAGGTCATCTGCCACGGCATCCCCGACGACCGTCCGCTCGCTGACGGCGACATAGTGAACATCGACGTGACCGCCTACATCGGCGGCGTCCACGGCGACTGCAACGCAACCTTCTTCGCAGGTGACGTCGACGCCGAGTCGCGGAGGCTGGTGGCAGTGACGCGCCAATGCCGGGACCTCGGAATAGCGGCAGTAAAGCCCGGTAAGCCGATATCGGACATCGGTCGGGCGATCCAGTCACACGCAGAGTCGAATGGCTACGGCGTCGTACGCGCGTTCGTCGGGCACGGAATCGGGGAGCAGTTCCACCTCCCGCCCAACGTGCCGCACTACTTCAGCCCTTCCGCAAGCACGATCATAAGACCGGGTATGACTTTCACTGTCGAGCCGATGATCACGGTCGGCTCCTGGCGGGAGCGTATGTGGGACAACGGATGGACTGCCGTCACTACCGACGGCCGTCGCACCGCCCAGTTCGAGCACACTCTCGTCGTGACCGACTCCGGCGCCGAGGTCCTCACTGGCGAAGTGTAGGCAGGCAGTTCTGCCTCGGTCGAGTGGGCGGCCGGTCGCGGTAGGTAGCGCTGATGATCGCGGTTGGTGACGCCTGGTAAGGTCGAGACGTGAAAAAGCTACTCATGTTGCTCGCCGTTGTCGGTTTAGGTCTTTTCGCAGCTCAAAAGCTTCGTTCGAGTTGACCGTAACGCCACTAACGAGTGGCGGCAAATGAGCGAACCCTGACAAGCAGATCACAGTTTCCTAACAAGTTCTGCCGATAATGCTGTCATGGTCAGCCAAAACTGGAGTGACATTGCTCTTCTCTACCGCAGAGCAGGGTTCGGCTTACGCCCCGGCGAACTGGACGCGCTTGCCTCAGGAACGTACGAATCGGCTGTCGACGGTCTGATCGCCGGCCTCGGCAACGCCCCTGACCCGGGCGCTTCGAGCATCCCGACGCCGGACCTGACTCGTCCGCCCCGGCCGGCCAAGGGCGACATCCCGGCGCTGAAGACCTACCTCCGCCAAGGATCGCTCGAAATGGCGGCCCTGCAGGCGTGGTGGATCGACAAGATGATCGCGACGTCAACGCCACTTCGCGAGAAGCTCACCCTGTTCTGGCACGGCCACTTCGCTACCGCCTACTCCAAGGTGCAGGACCCGAAGCTGATGTACCTGCAGAACCAGTTGCTCCGCCAAGCCGGCGGTGGAAGCTTCGAGACGCTGATGCAGGCAGTCGCCAAGGACGGGGCGATGATGGTCTGGTTGGACACCATCACCGACAAGAAGGCACGACCGAACGAGAACTTCGGTCGGGAAATGATGGAGCTTTTTACCCTCGGACTCGGCAACTACACCCAGGACGACGTGGTCGCGGCCGCCAGAGGATTCACCGGCTGGTACTACAACCGCAAGACGTACTCGTACATCTTCCAGCGCAGCCAGCATGACTACGGATCCAAGACCTACCTCGGCCAGACTGGCGACTGGAACGGCACCGACATCGTCCACATCGCCGTGACCCGGCCAGCGTCTGCCAGGTTCGTGCTCGCCAAACTCTGGAGCCACTTCGCCTACCCGGTCCTCCCGACAGATCCGGTCGTCGGTGACCTCCTCGACTCCTACGGGACCGGAATGAACATCTCGACGACCCTAAAGGCGATCTTCATGCACCCGAACTTCACGAGCACCACAAGCAGGACCGGGCTCGTGAAGCAGCCCGTCGAGTACCTGGCTTCCGCGGCACGAGCCCTCGGACTCGACGCCAGAATGCAGCGGACGGCCCCAGCTGCGTCGGCGGGCTCGACCAAGAAGCCGCTGCACGCGACCCTTGCGGTGCTCGCTACAGCGCTGGGCCAGACAGTTTTCAACCCGCCGAACGTCGGAGGTTGGGGGCAGAACCTCTACTGGCTCGATACTGTCACCGCCCGCCTGCGCTTCCAGGCCGCCCTGCCCCTCGCAGAGTCCGGCGACATCTCGATGGTCTCGTCTGTACCTGCATCCCAGCGGGTCGGAGCTGTCGCGACGATGCTCGGTGTCGACGCATTTGGCTCGACGACAGCTGCCGCCCTCGCACAAGTCGCCGACAGCCCCGTAGAGCTCGTAGCCCTGGCCCTCACCTCACCGGAGTACGTACTGGCATGAGCAAGGACATTCTTTTCACCCGCAGGCGCTTTCTGGTAGGTGCGGGAGCAGCCACGGCCGCGCTCGCCACGGGAGCCGTGATCGGGCATTGGACGGACGCACTCTCGGGTTCTACGAAGCCGTCAGCGTCTGCAGCGTCGGGCCCGAGCACCGGTCCCCTTGTGCTCGTGACCTTGTATGGGGGCAACGACGGGCTCAACACGGTCATCCCCTACGGTGACCTGAACTACCTCAAGCTGCGACCGAACCTCGGTTACCAGGCCGACCAGGTGCTTCCCCTTGCAGACCAGATCGGGTTCAACCCGGCGCTCAAAGGGTTGCACTCCATGTGGGGGGCGGGGACCCTCGCCGTCGTGCGTGGCGTCAGCTACCCGAACCCGGTGCTCAGCCACTTCGAGGGAATGGACATCTGGCAGACCGCCGACGTCGTCAACGGGTCCGGTCCGGGCTGGCTCGGCAAATGGCTGGATGCCAACAGCTACGACCCGCTGCGCGCTCTAAGCGTCGGGACCACTCTTCCGCCGGTGCTGCGTGGTGAGACCTACGCGGCGACGGCGATCACGTCGACCCGCCTGTCTTTGATAGGCAACACGACACTCCAGGCTGCGTTCGCGTCGATGCAGGCTGCCGGACCCGACCGCGTCGGTATGGCTGCCGCAGTCGCGGCGGCAGGGACGGACCTCTTGGAGGCGAAGGTTCGGCTGGACAAGATAGGGGCCGAGGTGGGTGGCTCTACGTCGCCGGGCTCTACGTCTGCGGGCTCCACGTCCTCTACATCGCCGGGCCCGACGTCTACGGGTGGGGCCGCCAAGGCCGGCGCCACCGGAAAAAGCGCCTACGGAAAGGCCAGCCTTGCCGACGAGATGGCCGTTGTAGCAGCGCTGATCAAAGCGGGGGCGCCCACCCAGGTCTACCAGGTGAGCCTGTCCAGCTTCGACTTCCACTCCGACGAGAAAGCCAACGAAGAGGCGCTGTTGGGAGAGCTCGACAACGCGTTCACGTCCTTCTTTTCGGCGCTCGACGGAGTCAAGGGCGCCGAGAACGTGGTGGTGATGACCTACTCGGAGTTCGGTCGGCGCCCCGGCGAGAACGCCAGCCAGGGAACCGACCACGGGACCGCCGCACCTCTGTTCGTAGCCGGGCCAAAAGTCAAAGGAGGCCGTTTCTACGGAGACGAGCCGTCCCTTACATCGCTCGACCCCAACGGGAACCTGTTATCCAACGTCGACTTCCGCTCCGTGTACACGACAGTCCTCGACAAAGTTCTCGGGGCTGATCCAGAGAAGATACTCGGCGGGTCCTTCCCGACGATCGGGTTCCTTTAGGGTTTAGGTCGTAGGCAACGCGGCACGCCTGTCTCCGAGGGCGCGTGGGCGTCGATGCGGGATTCTTTTCCCAATGGCTGCATACGATGACTGTGCGTGTATTTGTACAAAATCTGTGCAATTACACGCACAGTCTTTGTCTCGCCGTGATATGACCGTCGAGTGCTCAGCTCCAAGAGTCTGTGGCGGTATGGGAGTCGGCGGCTAGGGTCGCGGTGCTGTGAGCGTGCCCGCACTACTTTGTGGCCCTCGTGCAGCTCGGGGTCGCGAAGGTCGCGAAACGCATGTCGAGCGGGGATGCGTTCGATGAAGGTGCACCTGGTCGACGGGACCTACGAGTTGTTCAGGCACTTCTACGGAGCACCGTCTCACATAAACGGCGACGGCCGCGAGGTCGCAGCGGTGCGGGGAGTTGTGGCGTCGGTGCTGGCGCTCATTGCCGATGGCGGCCCCTACATCGGGGTGGCGACCGACCACGTGATCGAGTCGTTTCGCAACGCGATGTGGCCGGGCTACAAGACAGGCGCCGGTGTCGACCCGACTCTCCTTGGCCAGTTTCAGCTGCTCGAAGAGGCGCTTGTAGCGTTGGGTGTTCAGGTATGGCCGATGGTCGATTTGGAGGCTGACGACGCGCTTGCGTCCGCGGCCGCCGTAGGCGAAGGCGATCCGCGAGTGGATCAAGTACTGATCTGCACGCCTGACAAGGATCTGGCGCAGTGCGTGCGGGGCGACCGTGTGGTTCAACTTGACAGGCGCCGCCAACTCGTCGTGGACCAGGCGGGCGTGCGCGCCAAGTTCGGCGTCGAGCCGGAATCGATACCTGACTACTTGGCGCTTGTCGGTGACAGTGCGGACGGCTTTCCGGGGCTAGCCGGTTGGGGTGCTCGATCTGCGGCCGCAGTGCTTGCCCGGTATGGCCACCTCGAGTCAATACCTGACGAGCCGGGGCGCTGGGACGTGCCTATCCGAGGCGTCGTGAAGTTGGCTTCGACGCTCGCCTCGTCGCGCGAGCTTGCGACCTTGTTCCGGGATCTCGCCACGCTGCGCGTCGAGCCACTGGTTGTCGCGTCGGTCGACGATCTTCTTTGGGGCGGGCCGGGTACCGAGTTCGTGACGCTTTGCAGCCGGACCCTCGAGATGCCTTCACTCGCTGCGAGAGCCGTGAGGTTGGCTCGTCGAGTCGGTTAGGTGCTTATACGGTCAGGATTGTTCGTGAATCGCGACAGCCCGACCATTTATGACTGCCAGTGGACCGGTTTCACATGCCGTCAGCCGTCCGTGGACCGGCCCCCAGCCACCTGGCCCCCCAGCCACCTGGCCCCCCAGCCACCTGGCCCCCCAGCCCCCGTCGCCCATGCTCGGCGCACTGCGTTAAAGGCGAGGGGGCCGACCCCATTCGGCCATGTCAAGGTGTCCGGTGACTAGCCCTATCCACCGAAGACGGAAGCCTGCGGTCTCCTGATAGCGTCGCCGAGTCGCGCGAGGTATGCCTTTCTCGGGATCTCCACCACTCCAAGGCTCCGCAGGTGATCGGTTGCCCACTGCACGTCGAGGAGGACCGTACCGGCGTCGACGAGCAAGTCGACGAGGCCGACCAACGCCACCTTGGAGGCGTCGGTCTGGTGGTGGAACATCGACTCCCCTGCGAACAGCCCGGCGATAGCCACCCCGTAGAGTCCGCCGGCGAGACGTCCGTCGGAGTCCCAGGCCTCGATGCTGTGCGCCCACCCCATCTCGTGGAGGCGAATGTACGCGGCTCGCACAGGATCGTCGATCCACGCGCCCGGCCGACGCAGATCAGAGCAAGCGGAGATGACACCAGAGAAGTCAGCGTCGAGGGTGACTGTATAGCGCTGACACGAGCGGCGCAGCGAGCGCGACACCCGTAGCCCGTCGAGCGGCAGGATCCCCCGAGGATCAGGTGCCCACCACGCTAACGTCCCCCTGCCTGCGGGCATCGGGAACACCCCGGTCCGGTAGGCGCGAAGCAGCGTGCCGGGTTCGAGGTCCGCTCCGACACCGACAACTTCGTCGACACCGGTCGGGCTTGGATGACCAGGACGGCGGGAACGCCCGGGCCTCGGTGGTGGTTCCGACGGGAAGGCCCACTGGCTCTCCGGCGGCTCGATCGCCCTGCGAGGTACGCGCGGTCCGCTGAGAAGCGGTTGCGAAGACCGTCTGGAGGCCACACAGACAGGTTCGCACATTCGACGACCGGCGCGCCGGAATGGGTGGCCTTCCCCTGGTCCAGCTAGCCTTTGCGCGATGGCCGAGCATCCAATGACCGAACGCCTCGCCGAGTTGACCCGCCGGCGCGAAGCCGCTTTGCACGCCGGCGCACCGCACGCCGTGGACCGCCAGCACGCCAAGGGGAAAATGACCGCCCGCGAGCGCATCGACTACCTCCTCGACGACGGATCCTTTCAGGAACTGGACATGCTCGCCCGGACCAGGGCGCCCGGTCTGTCCGACGACAAGCGGCCGTACACCGACGGTGTCGTCACCGGCTTCGGCACGATCGACGGACGTAAGGTGTGCGTCTTCTCGCAGGACTTCACGGTCAACGGCGGCTCCTTGGGCGAGGTGTTCGGCGAGAAGGTTCACAAGGTCATGGACCTCGCCGCGTCGCTTGGCGTGCCCATGATCGGGATCAACGACGGGGGCGGCGCCAGGGTGCAGGAGGGTGTGGTCGGCCTGCACTACTTCGGCGGGATCTTCAAACGGAACGTCTATTCGTCCGGCGTGATCCCGCAGATCAGCGTGATCATGGGTTCATGTGCCGGCGGCGCCGTCTACAGCCCCGCGATGACCGACTTCATCTTCATGGTGCGTGACACCTCGCAGATGTTCATCACCGGCCCCGATGTCGTCAAGACGGTTACCGGGGAGGAAGTGACCTTGGAGGCGCTCGGCGGGGCCGTAACACACGCGACGAAGTCGGGGGTTGCGGCGTTTGTCGCCTCGGACGAGAAGGCCTGCCTCGACGAGGTCCGCTACCTGCTCGGATTCCTGCCGTCGAACAACATGGAGGAGCCTCCACGAAGTCTTTCGGGCGACGATCCGGAGCGTTTGACACCGGAACTGACGTCGCTGATCCCGGCGAGCGCGAACCAGCCCTACGACATGAAGAGAGTGATTGCGGCTGTCGTGGACGACGGGGACTTCGTCGAGTACCACGCCCTGTGGGCGATGAACCTGGTGTGCGGTTTCGCCCGCATCGACGGGCACGTCGTGGGCGTCGTCGGAAACCAGCCGCAGAATCTGGCGGGGGTGCTCGACATCGAGAGCTCGGAAAAAGGTGCCCGTTTCGTGCGCACCTGTGACTCGTTCAACATACCCCTCGTGACTTTCGTGGACGTTCCTGGCTTCATGCCAGGCACCGACCAGGAGTACGGCGGGATCATCCGCCATGGGGCGAAGCTGCTCTACGCCTACTGCGAGGCGACGGTGCCGCGGATCCAGGTGATCACACGCAAGGCGTATGGGGGCG
>JAKBBS010000298.1 GCA_021808425.1 Actinomycetes bacterium | reverse complement strand
CCAGCCATTCGTCCCGGGTGAGCCCCACCTCCTCGACGAGCGCATGCGCGTGTCGCACCACCGCCTGCATCACCTCGGACAGGCGAGGGTCGGCTGCCGGGGTGAAGGAGGCGCATACCTGCAGGCGACCCACCGACCGAACGCCGCTCGGGTCGCGGCTGCGGTGGCCGTGAAATACTCCCGTGGTCGGATGAAGCCCCACTCGTTGAACGGCTGGCCACTGGTGACGGCACGTCGGTAGCCGAAGCAGGCGAGGTAGAGCGTCCGGATGTACATGACCGCTTCGAGCCGGTCGAGCTCGTCGTCGGTTGGTTCGACATGTCGGCGGTAGGCGTTGACGGCGGCGTCGATCCGTTCTTGGTTCGGCCGACGCGGGCTCCACGCACCGGTGCCCCAGATCAGGTAGGCGAAGTCGGCGAGGCGTGGTCCGCGCCCGGAGGCCTTCCAGTTGATGACACCCGGTCCCCCCGCGACTCGGTGTCGGAAGATGGCCTGCGAGGTTGACGACCGGGAAGGAGGCGCTCGTGTTGGCGTCGAAGGCCTGAGCGTCGCCGGCGCATCGGGTGTCAGCGCGGCGACCCTCGTCACCATGGCGGGCGGGCCAGGGGAAGGATGGTCGGGCCGGCTGTGCCACGATGTTGCGGTGCCAGAGCTGAGGGCGACCAACGCAGTGACGGGCGTGCCGGCTGCACCCTGGCGCGATGCGCTCGCTCATTTCGAAGCCCTGCTCTGTTTCGAGACTGATTGCTGGGACGTGCATGAGGCTATGGAGAACGAGCGGCCTGGGTTCGTGCTCCTCGATGTCCGCAGCGCCGAGCTCTTCGCTGCCGGTCACGTACCGGGATCGGTCAACCTCCCACACGGCCGCATCAACGAGCGCAACCTCGCCTCGTACCCCGACGACACACTGTTCGTGGTCTACTGCGCCGGCCCTCACTGCAACGGAGCGGACAAAGGGGCGGTCCGTCTCGCAGGCCTCGGCCGCAGCGTCAAGAAGATGATCGGCGGACTAGAAGGCTGGAAGGACGAGGGCTTCGCCCTTCAAGAGGGCGCCTGACGCAGATTCCAGACGACCCCCTTGCCCATCGCCGGATCGTTATATAACCTATTGGTAATGCCTGCTGGTGACTCACTCAGCCTGACGCTCTCGGCCCTTGCCGACCCGACCCGTAGGGCGATCCTGGAGCACCTGGCCGTCGGCGAGTCAGGGGTGGTCGAGCTCACCGCTGCGTTCACTTTGACGCAGCCGGCCATCACCAAGCACCTGAAGGTCCTGGAGCGGGCCGGCCTCGTCGGGCGCACGCGTGACGGGCAGCGCCGGCCCGCCCGGCTTCGAATCGAGGGCTTGGCCCCGGTGGAGGACTGGCTCCGCCGGGCCCACTCCGAATGGTCCGACCGCTTCGATCGGCTCGACTCCTATCTCAGTTCCCAATCAGATGACACCGCACAGGAGCACGCACGTGACTGAAACCCGAAACTTTGTAGACGTCCGATCCGCCGCCCCGATCCGCCACCTCGTCATCGAGCGTGCGCTGAAGGCTTCGCCTGAGCGCGTCTTCGATGCTTTCACCGACCCGACACAGCTCACGAAGTGGTGGTGGCCCAACGGGTTCAACTGCCCGAGCGCCGAAGTGGACCTTCGTGTCGGGGGCACCTACCGCCTGGGGATGGAATGGCCCGACTTCATCCCCGCGGATGCTCGTTTCTCGCACTGGTTGAGCGGCGAGTATTACGAGATCGACCGCCCGCACCGCCTGGCCATGAGCGGCCGGGCCGTCAGCGACGAGCGGGGCGAGCTATTCGCCACCCTCATCGAGGTGACCTTGGAGGCCTGTGACGGAGGCACCGCGCTCACGATGCGCCAGTCGTACTTCGATCCGCTGCCGCCAGCCGAGGCCTTCGCTGGCGCCGAGCAGGGCTGGTCCGAGCAGCTCGACAAGCTAGAGCGTCTTCTCGCCGCCAGGGAGCGCGACTGACCTGGGGCCTCGCGAGTCGTGACGACTTGTAAGGGCCGAGGACCTCCCGCCCGTCGAGCTCCCATTGCTGGACGTCGGAAGGGACGCGGAATTGTGTTCGGGCTGGTCGACTCGGCTCCTCAGGTAAGCCCTAGCGATGGCCGGCGCCCGGTCGAAAGCGACCAGCCAAGCCGGTCCCATTTGGCCTCGGCGACGGGTGGGCACCGATTTGAGAAGGGCCAAGAGGTTGTCGCAGTCGACGGCGGATTGGCCTGCGAGGCCCTCCTCGGGGCCGATGGCGGTCCCTCGGTTGGCGATGACCACCGGGTGGAGCTGCGTCCGGCCATCGCCAAGTTCTCCGAAGAGTGGATGCGCATGGCTGCCGGCGTCGGTGTCCTCGACTCCGCCGGCGTGCCTTGGGAGGTGTCCGACCCCGACTTCGTGATGTCCTTGTTTAACGATCCAGCGCTTCGGGCCAAGGGATGGGTCACCTCCTACCAACACGCCGCCGGCAAGATAGACGTCTTCGGATTGCTCTTCGACTTGGACCGAGCTCCGGGCGTGATCCAGCGAGCGTCACTCTCCGGGGCTCATCCGGGGCGTTCTCAGTATTCGAAATGCGCATAGCGAATGGGCCTAGAGCGTCGAGCATGGCCATGTCCCGACGACCTGTCGCCCTTGCCTCAACCGAGGGTTTCACCACAAGCCAAGCAGGGATAGCCAAGCAGACCTTCACCCCGTCCGCAGTCACCGCACTTGCCTGCCACCTCAGATTCCCTGCCGCCCGCTGTCAGGGCGTCGGGGTCACTGGCGAGATCGTAAAGGTAGCCCGACGGCAGCTCGCGCGAGACGGGGGTGCGGGCGCCGGTGACGCCCCTCACCGCCGCTACCAGCTGCTCGGCCAGCGCGCCGGCCGCGATCGGCTCGAGCTTGGTGACGCCATCCCGCGTCGCCAAAATTTTGGGGTTGCTGATCCAAGCGGCACCACTCGTCCGATCCCGGGGGAACAGGGCAAGGGCGGCCGGGGCTCCCTTATCGACCAGAGAGACCACGCCTCGGTGGTTCTCGAGCACCAGGCTCGTCACGGCGATCCTGGCGATGTCTTCCAGGGGCATGGCCGCGATGAATCGCTCTGTATTGTCTTTGTGATCGACTGAGCCGCTGAGCGTGTTGCCATCCATGAGATAAGTGACGAGGTGGTTGCCTGCGACGACATACATCCCCGAGCCGGCGTAGAGGACCCGTCGCTGCCCGTTGGACTTGACGGGCAGCTGGGTTGCTCGGTCGGAGAGGTACATGCCTCTAAGGGTGCCGCTGCCGACCAGGACGTTCGCACCGGGGTCGGCGGGCGCGATGGTGCGATTGCTGGTAAAGCGTATCCCCCACTCACTTGGAATTGGTGGTAGGCCGCCAGAGAAATCCAGCCGGCGGAACTGCGGATGGCTGAGGTCTCCGGCTGCTGCGATCTGCTCTGCTCGTGTGAGCGGCGGGATCTTGTGGATGGGTACGTCGCGACCTTCGAGGACCACACCCGCGCTGAAGGGGAAGTAGTAGGATTTCCACTCTTCGCCGGTGGGGTCGAGCAGCGGTGCGTCGACCAGCTTGGACAGCGTCGCTTTGCGCTCCCTATCTAGTGTCCTGGCGATATTGGGTTGGAGCCAGTAGCCGGCGATTCGGCGGCCAATCTGTTGGGCCAGCGGCCGGGGATCGGTGCCGAGCCGAAAGGTTATCTGGAGAAAGACCTGCCGCTCGGTGTCCTCGGTCTCATCTCGTAGATATAGCCGGATCCGGTTCGTCTCCTTCAGCCGGCCGGTGCCGATCACCGACAACTTGAAGACGTTGGAGTGCATCACCTGGCCGGTGAGTGCCCTGTTGCGGGTCTTGAGCGCAGCGGTGAGGGCGCTCATCAGGTAGAACCCTGGC
>JAKBBS010000297.1 GCA_021808425.1 Actinomycetes bacterium | reverse complement strand
TGTGGAGCGGTGTAGCAGAGTCGCTGGCCGCGGATGGTCATCCGGTGGCAGCAGTCGACCTGCGTGGCCACGGTCACTCCTCCAAGCCCGACGTCGGCTACGACTTCGCAACCATCAACTCCGACCTTCGGAGCGTTCTCGGCCGCCTCGGTTGGGTTTCGGGGGAACCGGTCGTCGCCGGCCAAAGCTGGGGCGCCAACGTCGTCTTGGACTTTGCGGCGCACAATCCCGACGCATTGTCGGGGCTCGTCCTCGTGGACGGGGGGACGATCGAGTTGTCGTCGAACTTCGCCGACTGGCCGACCTGTAAGGAAGCCCTGACTCCGCCCAAGCTGACCGGCATCAAGATCGGGGATTTCGAGGAGATGATCCGCTCCCACCATCCTGACTGGCCCGAAACCGGGATAGCTGGCTCGATCGCCAACATGGAGGTACTCGAAGACTCCACGATCCGGCCGTGGCTGAGCCTCGACCATCACCTGCAGATCCTCCGCTACCTCTGGGAGCACCGGCCATCCGAGTTGTACCGGCTTGTCGGCTGCCCAGTCACCCTGATAGTCGCCGAGGATCCGACCAACGCTCGCTGGATGGCCGGGAAGCGCCACGGTGTCACCTCGGCGGCGGCGGCCCTCGCTAATTGCGAAGTCCGCTGGGTCCGAGGGGATCACGATCTGCACGCCCAGTTCCCGGCTCTCGTGGCCGGGCTGATCGAAGCCACGCCTGAGCGAAGCGAATCCGTGCCGCCTTCGCACACCCTCGATGGCCTTGCCGCCAGCGAGGACGGCTGGAGTGGGCAACTCGCAAGCCCTGGTGCCGGCTCGTGACGCGCGTTCTCGCGATCCTCGGTTCGGGCGAAACGGCCCCGACAATGGTCAAAACTCACCGGGCGATCTTCGACTCCCTAGAAGGCGCACAGCCAACCGCTGTGCTTCTCGACACGCCGTACGGCTTCCAGGCAAACGCCTCCGACATTTCCGCTCGGGCGGTCGACTACTTCGCGACGAGCCTCGGTCGGCAGGTGGACGTGGCGGAGCTCCGGGACGTCTCGCGAGACGATCCGCTGCGCCGCCAGGAAGCGATAGCGCGAATAGGCGCCGCGAAATGGGTTTTTGCCGGTCCTGGAAGCCCGAGCTATGCCCTTAGGCAATGGGATCAAACTGATGTTCCGGGCTTATTGACAGACAAGCTGACTCACGGCGGTGCCGTCGTGTTCGCGAGTGCGGCCGCGCTCACGCTCGGCCGCTACACCGTGCCTGTATACGAAATCTACAAGGTCGGAGAGGAACCGAAGTGGTTGGACGGGCTGAACCTGCTCGACTTCTTGGGGCCCGAAGTGGCGGTGATACCCCACTACGACAACGCAGAAGGCGGCAATCACGACACCCGCTTTTGCTACCTCGGCGAAGAGCGCCTATCCCGACTTGAATCACAAATGGGTCCCGACGGCTGGGTTCTCGGCATTGACGAGCACACGGGATGCGTCATGGACCTAGACGCCGGATCTGCCACCGTGGTCGGAAACGGCACACTCACAGTGCGTAAATCGGGGAAGTCCCAGGTATTCGACAGCGGAACTGTCATATCGATTGCCGACCTAACCATGATCGCATCGACGCTCGAATCGCCTTCGCTGTCATCACAAACGACGTCAGATTCGTACGCAGCCGTTGACGTCGGCGCCCCCACCGGTACTTCGGGCGGACGGAGCGACGAAGATCAGGTGACCCCCGGCGTGCAGCGAGGAGACGTCCTCGCCGGCGAAACTCGTCGCTTGGAATCTGCTTTCGATTCCTGCATCGCCGAGCGCAACGTCGACGGTGCCGTGCGAACCCTGCTGGAGCTCGACGACACGATTGTCGCCTGGTCTGCTGACACTATACAGTCGGCGTCGATGACACGGGCGAGAGCCGCCATGCGTCGCATGGTTGTCCGCCTCGGCGACCTCGCCCGGACGGGGGCTCGCAACCCCCGCGAGGTCGTCGGAGGATTCGTCGAGGCATTGCTGGCGGAGAGAGCGGCCGCTCGTTCGGACCGGCGTTACGCAGACGCTGATCGGGTTCGCGATGCGCTAGTCGCGAACGGTATCGAGGTCAGGGACACCCCCGAGGGAACTCTCTGGGACATGCGAGCTGATCAGGGCGAGTAAAGTTCGGCGTCCGGCCGGTGCTAGGCCGCAGCCACGGGCGCCGTTGTTGACGGCGGCATAGCATGACCGCCATGACAAAAGACCTGCAGGAGCTTCTTTGGCGAGATGCAACCGACCAAGCTGACCTGGTTGCGTCGAAGCAGGTCAGTGCCCGGGAACTCGCCGAAGCTGCGATAGAACGCATCGAGGCAGTCGACGGCCGGGTCAACGCCGTCATCCATCGCCGCTTCGAGCGGGCTCTGTCGGAGGTCGACTCCGGCTTGGCAAACGGGCCCTTTCGCGGAGTTCCGTTCTTGGTCAAGGACCTGAATGCGGAGTCCGCGGGCGACCCCGCCCATCAAGGCAACGCCGCCCTCAAGGCCGCAGGGTGGACAGCATCGGAGGACAGCTGGCTGATCGCCCGGTTCCGCCGAGCCGGCTTTGCATTTCTCGGTCGGACCAACACGCCCGAGTTCGGCATCCTGCCCGTCACGGAACCCCGCGCGTACGGCGCTACCCGTAATCCGTGGAACTTGGACCACTCCCCGGGCGGATCGAGCGGGGGTAGCGCAGCTGCCGTCGCGGCAGGTATGGTGGCCGTCGCCCACGCGAGCGACGGAGGCGGCTCGATACGGATCCCCGCGAGCATGTGCGGCCTCGTCGGCTTGAAACCGTCCCGCGGCCGGACGACCCTCGGGCCATGGCGCGACGAGAGTGACCTTTCGGTTCAGCATGTCGTGGCGCGCTCGGTTCGCGACACCGCGGCACTTCTCGATGTCGGGCGAGGACCCGGACCCGGTGACATGGTGATCGCCCCTCCCCCACTTCGACTGTACGTCGCGGAACTCGGCGTGCGCCCCAAAGGGCTCCAAGTCGGGATGGTCGACTCGAATCCTGCGGGCCAGCTGCACCCCGATTGTGCCGCCGCAGTAGCTCACACCGCTGGCCTCCTCGAGTCCCTCGGCCATCACGTAAGTACCGACCGGCCGGAGGTAGACCCAGAGACATCGCGACGATTTATGGTGCGCTGGGCGGTCAAAGCGAAACTCTCGATGGACGGCGTCTCGCGCCAACTCGGCAGGGATCTCACCACCGACGACGTCGAACCTCTGACGTGGGCGATGGCGGCAGCTGCCTCCAATTTCACCGCCATGGAGTACGCGGAAGCCATGTCGGCGGGCGCGACGCTCACCCGACAGCTCGGTGCGTTCTGGGCGACCCACGACCTGCTTCTCACCCCAACTCTCGGGGGCTTACCGCCTCGGATCGGCGAGCTCGAACCGCCGACCGGCGACCCCTTGTCCGGCCAACGGTCAGTCGCTGAGCTAGTACCCTATACGCCGCAGTTCAACGTAACCGGGCAGCCCGCGATTTCGCTTCCGCTCTATGTCAGCTCCGAGGGGTTGCCTGTCGGCATACACCTCGTGGCGGGTTACGGCCGGGAGGATCTTCTCATCCAGGTGGCTGCACAACTCGAAGAGGCCGCCCCGTGGGCGCAGCGCCGGCCGAACCTCTGAGCGCAGTGTCGATCTTCACTGCCGAGGCGGCCTTACGTCGGCTTACGGGGCGCGGTGCGGAACTGTAGGCTGTGACGTCCTGCCCCCATCGTCTAGCGGCCTAGGACACCGCCCTTTCAAGGCGGCAGCACGGGTTCGAATCCCGTTGGGGGTGCGTAAAAGTGCTGGTCAGCTGGGGTGTCGCGGCGCTGGACGGGTCGTTCTGTTTCGTTGTGCCCTTCGTGTGCCCTTGTGGG
>JAKBBS010000296.1 GCA_021808425.1 Actinomycetes bacterium | reverse complement strand
CCGCCCCTATGGGCACCCCACGCGTAGGCGGATCGGCTGTGCTGCTCCCCGACGGAGACGTCCTCGTCGCCGGGGGCACGGACGGATCCCAGGCGCTCAGCTCTGCTGAGATCTACAACCCACATACCGGTACATGGTCTCCGACAGGCTCGCTCGCCCATGCGCGCGCGTTCGCAGGCACAGCAGTGCTATCGGATGGAACCGTCCTCGTCGCAGGCGGAGAGGATACGGCACACGCCCCGCTAGCTTCCGCTGAGCTATACAACTGGCGGACCGGCCGTTGGTCGACTACCGGGTCGTTGGGTACCGCCCGGGTGTTCGCGGCGCTCGTGGCTTTGGGAGGAGGCACCTCGGGCGGAGGCGGGGCGTTGATCGCCGGGGGCCAGGGACCCAACGGAACGCTGGCGAGCGCCGAGCGCTACGACCAGACGACGCAGCGGTGGGTGCAGGTGGCGGCCATGCCAGCTGCCCGGCTGATGGACAGCGGGGTACGTCTCGCCGATGGACGGATCCTGGTCGTCGGAGGCGCCTACAACGCCGCGATCTACGACCCGACGACAGGGAAGTGGTCGCAGACCCCGGGAATGCCGGCAGCGGTCGACTCCCCAGGGGTCGCTCTGTTGCCCGACGGCAGCGTTCTTGTAGCCGGGGGTCTAAGCGGGGGATCGTCTGTCACGGAGACCGAGGTCTTTGATCCGACCACCGACAGTTGGGCCAACGGCGGGAATCTCACCAACGCCGCAGCCGCCCCGGCCATAGCGGTGCTCCCGAACGGGACTGTGCTCCTTGCAGGCGGCGAGCATGCGCTTTCTTCGGCGGCGATCCCGCCGCCGCCGGGACCGGGGGCGAAGGCAACGGTCGGGGGTTCGGGGGGAGAGCAGCTGACGTCGCTGTCAGGTTCGGAGCTCTTTACTCCCCTCGACCGTCAAGCCTCCGCACTGCCACCCGTTCTTTATGCAGCGCCCTCCCACTCCGCTTCGCCGCCGGACGCTTCACCGCCTCTTTCGCCGAAGGCCGGCTCCGGCCTGGCAGGGGCCGGGGAGATTGGCGCGGCAGCGCTAGTCGTCCTTGCAGCTGTTGGCGGCATCATCTTGCGCCGCCGCCGCCGGGCGAGCTGAGCTTGCCGTCGACGAGGAAGTCCCAGGCCTCCTCAGCGTAGGTGTCCCACGAGCGGGTGGGAGCGGCGCGTGCCTGGCAGCGAAGCGTCTCGGGGTCGTTCGATAAGGCAGGACGCGGCGCGCTCTCGATCGGGTACGACCAGTGGCCATAGCGGTGCTGCTACGTCGCATGTCGCTGACTTCTACACTGAAACCACGATGAGCAGCCAGCCCGATCCTGACTCCGAGCCAGCCGTGGCAGCCCTCGGCGAGGTCAAACAGTACCTCGGCGTACTTCGACGTCAGAATATCGCTCTGGCGGTGAAGTTGGCCCGTGCGGAGAGGCGCATCGAGGAGCTTTCGCTGAAGGTCGAATCGCTCGACTGCAGAGCGGAGCCATGACCGAGTGAGCGGGCCGGCCCAACGAACGGCGTCAGCGGCCGACACGTCGGCGTTACCATACGATCGAGTCGACCAGTTCCACCAAAGCGTCGACTCGGGCGATGCGATAACCGGGGAGATGCTGGCGCTGCGCTCCGTGTTGCGGGATATGGGCTACACATCGGACGTCTACGCCGAGCGTGTCGGGCCCGGCTGTGAGGGAGAGGTTCGACGCCTGTCCGAGTACGCTCCGGCGCGACGCCAACTGATGCTTTGGCATTTCTCCATCGGGGTCGACTGCTTTGAACGTATCGCAACAGCACGTCACGACATTGCGGTGGTGTACCACAACATCACGCCGGAGCGGTTTATCACCGAGCCGCTCTCGAACTTCTACATTCATCTGGGACGCCAGCAGCTGCGCGAGCTTCGTGACGTCTGCGTCGGCGCTATAGCCGACTCCAACTACAACAGGCGTGAACTGCTCGCAGCAGGGTTCCGTCGAGTTGACGTGCTGCCGGTGTGGGCCGACGGGCGGACCTTTCGGCCCCCCACGGTCGGCGCTTCGACGGTCGGTTCGTCCGTAGTCGGCGCGAAGCGCCGCTCGGCTGACTGGCTGTTCGTGGGGAGGATAATCCCGAGCAAAGGCCAAGTGGATCTTGTTAAGGCGTTCGCCTGCTACCAGCGGACATACGATCCGGCATGCCGGCTGGTGCTCGTCGGCAACACCACGTACCACGAGTACGTCGAAGCCGTATACCGTGAGATCGAGGCGCAGGGTGTGACGGGCAGGGTCGAGGTTCTCGGCAAGGTCGCGGAGCGGGAGCTGCTCGAAGTGATGTGGTCCTCGGGAGTGTACGTTTCGTTGAGCGAACACGAGGGGTTCGGCGTACCCCTGCTGGAAGCGATGGCGGCAGGCCTGGCCGTTGTCGCGGTCGGCTCCGCTGCTGTCGCTGAGACAATGGGAGACGCGGGCATCGTTCTCGAGAGTCGAGATCCGCAAATCGTCGCCGACGCCGTCGCGTCGCTTCGCGTAAAGTGTGGCCTTCTCGAGCGGACACTGTCAGCACAGGAACGCCGCGTCGGGTTCTTCGAGAGTTTCGATAGGGCGGCCGTCCTGGCAGGCGTCATCGAAGGCTGCGCCGGGTTCGACCGTCCGCTGCGAGTGGCGGCAAACGGCCCGGCGAAGTGGGTCGAGCAGTTCGGCGAAATGGTCTCAGGGACGGGCACCTACCCGGACGTCGCAGTGGTATGCGACGACAGCGCTGGTGACGGCGAGAGCGCTCGTGACGGCGAGAGCGCTGCCGGCGGCGGGGGTGACCGGGCTTGCGATCAGACGGCGGGGATAGTCCTCGCCTGCCGGTCCGGTCCAATCGGAGACCGTCTCATCGGCCGAGACGGGGAGGAGTTCAACGTTGCCGAGCACGGCGGGTGGGGGAGCACCTTGGAAGACGTGATCCGCAAGGCGTACGTTCCGCAGGTGGCGCTGGTGGCGTTGAAGCCGATCGGAGATGGGTGTCGGACTTACCTCTCGAGGCTGCGTGGCTGCATGGCTGGGCAGGCGGACATGTCCAGCGAGTTCGGACTTGTCGGCGAGAGCGACCTGGCTGACGAACTCGCAATGTCGGTAGTCGACGTGGTCCATGTCGTCGCAGACCTAACAGGGCCGGATCCTGGCGTGCTCGAACGTCTGCGTGGGATCGTCGAAGCGAACTCGGCCTCGATGGGGATCGTCGCAACCGTATTCGGACAGCCGACGTCTGGGAGATGGGACGGTCAGCTCAGGGAAGCCTTAGCCGGATTCGACTTCCTCGTGGTGGAGCGGTTCGATACCCGGCCGAGCGAACTGGGCGCTATCTACAGAGACGCCGCGGAGTTGGGCAGGCGACGTCGTGGCCTGCCCGCAGCTGCTCGGCGGTACGCGAGAGCGAGCGCCTCGGCGGCGCCCTCCTCGGAGTAGTGGGCGAAGCCCCGGGCCGTCTCCTCCCGGCGCGCGCGGCAGAACTCCCGATCGGTCAGGCACCGCCGTAGGACGGACGTTATCGACTCCACAGACATGGGATAGAACCGGGCGTCCGGCTCGGGGATCAGTTCCAGAAGCGCGTCGTGGTCGGCTGCAACAACTCCAGAGCCGTAGGCAGCCGCTTCAATCGCCGCCGCCGCCGATCCGCCCTCGACACCGCCGATGACGGTTATGAGGCAGGATCGGTACAGCCAGCGCAACTCTCGCTCTGCCAGGCCGGTCGCGACGATCACCCGTCGGCGCGTCCCGGTGTCGAGGTCCTCGAGGTACTTCGGATCGAAAGATCTGCCCTTTTTCCCGACGAGGAGCAGTTGCGGGCCGCCGGGGACCTGCGAGGTAATCGCCGTGAACGCGCGGACGATGTTCTCCGTGTGCATCGACGAAGAAG
>JAKBBS010000046.1 GCA_021808425.1 Actinomycetes bacterium | reverse complement strand
TCGCAACCCGCCCGTCGTCGCAGTGCACTTCCACGGTGTCTCCGGTGATGTCGATCTTCTCGGCCCTCGCTCCCTTGAACAAGCGGACACCGCGCCTCAGCAGCTCGTCTTCGAGCGCAGCTGCGACTTCTGGGTCCTTGGCGGGAAGCACCTGCTGTCGACTGACTATCAGGGTTACCTTCGCACCAAACGAGGTGAACATATGGACGAACTCCACGCCTGTCACACCCGAACCGATCACCACTAGGTGTGCTGGCATCTCTGGCGGCGGATACGCCTGACGAGTTGTCAGTACCCTCGTCCCGTCGGGTTGCGCCCAGTCCGGTATCCGCGGCCGGCTTCCTGTCGCTATGAGGATAGCGTCGGCGTCGAGCTTGATGCTCTCTGTGTCAGTATCGGCGATAACTTGGTGCGGGCCGGCCAGGCGGGCACTCCCCGAGATCATGCGGACCCCCTGGCTGCTAAGCAACTGGGTCACTTGTGACTGCAGATGGTGCTCTATCTCGGCGATCCTCGCGCGCTGCACTTCCAGGTCGAGGCGGGCGTCCTGGTGCGATAGACCCATCCCTTCGATTCGACGCGAGAAGCTCATCGCCCCGCCTGTGGCGATCATCGTCTTGGAGGGAATGCAGTCCCATAGATGGGCCGCTCCCCCGATGACGTCGCGCTCCACAAGGGTGACTTCGGCTCCGAGCCGGGCTGCGTTGGTAGCGGCAGTATTTCCCGCTGGGCCACCCCCGATGATCACGAACTTGACCGCCATCGCTATCGCCCGGGCTGGTAGACGCCGAACTCGGCTCGCAGCACGTCGCTCACCTCCCCAAGTGTTGCACGGCGACGCAGCGCCTCTTTCATCGGTATGAGAAGGTTGGAAGTGCCGCGCGCTGCGGACGCTACATCACCGAGCGCAGCATCGACCGACGCCCGGTCTCGGTCTCGCCGGGTGGCCGCGACTCTGTCCGCTTGGTGGCGTTCGAGGGCTGGGTCTATCGGAAAAACCTCCGTGTGGCCGGGTTGATCATCGACGTAGCTGTTGACGCCGACGATGACACGCTGCTTCGTGTCGATTGATTTGGCGTATTCGTAGGCGGCCTGCTCGATCTCGTCTTGCATGTAGCCCGCCTCGATTGCGGCGACAGCCCCGCCCATCGAGTCGATCTTCTCCAGATACGCCCAGGCGCCTTCCTCGACCGCTTCGGTGAGCGACTCGACGAAGTAGGAACCGGCGAGTGGATCGGCCGTGTCGGTGACACCTGATTCGTTTGCGACTATCTGCTGTGTCCGCAAGGCGATAGTCGCAGCCTTGGCAGTGGGAAGGCCGAGCGCCTCGTCGAAGCCGTTTGCGTGGAGGCTCTGGGTCCCCCCGAAGACAGCGGCGAGTGATTGAAGCGTGACACGCGCGATGTTGTTCTCCGGCTGCTGCGCAGTGAGCGTCGATCCGCCGGTTTGGGTGTGGAAGCGGAGGAGCTTACTTCTTTCCTCCAAGGCTCCGAAGCGTTCCGTCATGATCTTCGCCCACATTCGCCTTGCAGCACGGAACTTCGCTATCTCCTCGAAGAAGTTGTTGTGGGAGTTCCAGAAGAAGCTCAGTCGCGGGGCGAAGTCGTCGACGGCGAGCCCGGCGTCGAGCGCCGCCTGCACGTACGCGACGCCGTTGGCGAGCGTGAAGGCTATCTCCTGGACGGCGGTGGAGCCCGCCTCTCTGATGTGGTAGCCGGAGATGGAGATCGTATTCCAGGACGGAAGGTTCTCGTTGCAGTATGCGAAAATGTCTGTCACCAAGCGCATCGACTGGCGAGGTGGGTAAATATAGGTGCCGCGGGCGACGTACTCCTTCAAGATGTCGTTTTGTACGGTCCCACCGAGCTTCGCCGCAGGCACTCCCTGTTCTTCGGCCACGAGCTGGTAGAGCAATAGCAGGATCGCCGCCGTCGAGTTGATCGTCATCGACGTCGTCACACGGTCGAGGGGGAGACCGGACAACAAGGCCCGCATGTCGTCGATCGAGTCGATCGCCACTCCGACCTTGCCGACTTCGCCCTCGGCTCTCGGATGGTCCGAGTCGTAGCCCATCTGTGTCGGCAGGTCGAAGGCGCACGAAAGCCCCGTGCCGCCACCCGCCAAAATTAGCTGCCACCGTTCGTTGGTGGCCTCCGCAGTGCCGAACCCTGAGTACTGGCGTATCGTCCAAGGCCGCCCCCGGTACATGGTCGGGTAGATGCCCCTGGTATACGGATAGCGCCCGGGGTCGCCTAGGCGTGAGTCAGGGTTCCATCCTTCGAGGTCTTGCGGAAGGTAAGCAGCCTTGATCTCGATCCCCGAGTCGAGCCGGCGCAGGTCAGCATTTGACGAGTCGATGGCCATGCCTGGAGAGGATAGGGCGCAAGGTGACTCCGGGGCGAGTGGCGGCTGTCCAGGACAACTCGTGGTCGGCACTTCGTAGGCTAGGTCGACTGCTGCTTGCGCTAGCCGGGCGGCCTGCGGATCAGCAGATCGCCTCCAGCTCGCCCGTTTCGAGGTGGTATCTGAAGCCGCACACGGTCAGGCGCGGCAGGTACGGCGACGACTTGACACGCTGGACGTCTTGGCGGACCGACTCGTGAACGTCGAGTGACGTGAGGAACGCAAGACTTCTCGTGTCCGGACCTCCTGCATCTCGTACCGCTTCGTGGACGTCGGCCTCCGTCACGTTCGTCATCCGGCAGTTGGTGTGCGCGACGATCATGAAGCGCTCGACTCCGAGCAGGTTGGTCGCAAGGACAAGGGTCCGCAGCACGTCCTCGGTAACACGGGCCCCCGCATTTCTAAGGATTTTTGCGTCCCCCGGGGAAATCCCGAGCATGCGGAGAGGGTCGATGCGCGAGTCCATACACGTGAGCACCGCCAAACCACGCCCTGCTACCGCCTTGAGGCCCGGGTCACGGTAGTCCGCGGCGAAGCGCCGGTTACCATCGAGAACGTCGGAGAAGTCCTCGAAGCTCATATCGGGCAGTTCGATCGGAGTCGGAGGTTCACGCAGGAGGGGATGTCGGGTGAGGCATGCACAGCCCATCATATTCTGCGATCACTAGCTGCTCTTTCGGTATAGAGCACGCCGCGCACTCGGGGTCACGGTTGACCTTGAAGGTGCGGAAGGTCTCTTCGAGCGCGTCGTAGGCTAGGAGGCGCCCTGACAGGCTGTCTCCGAGCCCGAGGAGCAGCTTTATGGCCTCCATCGCCTGGATACTGCCGATGATCCCGCATAGGACGCCCAACACGCCCGCCTCCGAACAGGAGGGGGCCAGCTCGGCGGGAGGCGGCTCCGGAACCTGGCAGCGGTAGCAAGGGCCCTGATGGGGAAGGTAAACGCTCGCTTGGCCCTCGAAGCGGAAGATCGAACCGTGTACGACCGGTATGTCGAGCTTGAGCGAAGCGTCGTTGACCAAGTAGCGGGTCGGGAAGTTGTCTGTCCCGTCGACGATGACGTCGTAGCCGGCGAAGATGTCGAGAACGTTGTCGGCCCCGAGACGCACGTCGTAGGTGACGACACTGACGTCGGGGTTCAAAAGGGTGAGCGTCTTCTTTGCCGAATCGACTTTTCGCTCCCCGACCCGGTCGACGTTGTGGAGAATCTGGCGCTGAAGGTTCGACTCGTCGACGACGTCCATGTCGATGATGCCGAGCGTGCCAACGCCAGACGCAGCGAGGTAGAGGGCAGCCGGCGAGCCGAGCCCTCCGGCGCCGAGGAGGAGCACCTTCGAGGCGAGGAGCTTCGCCTGGCCTTCCACACCTACCTCCGGAAGGAGAATGTGGCGCTGGTAGCGGTTGCGCTGCTCGGCGGTCAGGCGCACCGGAGTCGACCAGCTCCTGCCCTCGTCCTTCCATTTGTTGAACCCGCCGTCCATAGAGACGACGTTGCTGTAGCCGAGCGTTTGGAGAGTGTCGGCGGCAAACGCCGAGCGGGTTCCGCCGGCGCAGTACACGACGATCCGTGCGTCCTTGTCGGCAAGCTTGCCCTCGACCGTGCTCTCCAGGAAACCTCTCGGGATGTGGATCGCACCCGGCAGGGCGCCCTGCTCGTACTCGTCGGGTTCACGAACGTCGAGCACGACGGTACCCGGGCGATCTAACTCCGCCGCCGCGCCGGCAGTATCGGTCTCCGCAATTCGGCTCTTGGCGTCTCGAAGCAGGTCTCGGAAGCTGGTCATGGGTAAATATTACCTCTAAGGTCGGGAAATGGAGCTGGAAGATCTGGTTCGGTCGAGACGGATGTGCAGAGACTTCTCCGACGAGCCCCTTGATCCGTCGACCGTCGACCGTCTGCTCGACCTGGCGCGCCGGGCGCCGTCTGCGGGCCATACGCAGGGATGGGCCTTCTTGGTGCTTGAGGGTCGTGACCAGACTTCGCGTTTTTGGACCGCAGACACGTCGGCGGAATGGCTGGCCGCTCCGACGCTCCCCGGCCTGCTGAGGGCTCCCGTCGTGATAGTTCCGTGGACTAGCCAGGCTGCTTACGACAAGCGCTACAGCGAGGCGGACAAATCGTCGTCCGTGCTGCCATGGAGCGTGCCGTACTGGATCGTAGACACGTCTTTTGCGACGATGCTGCTCCTTTTGGCGGCGGAGTCTGAGGGGCTGGGGGCGTTGTTTTTCAGATTGAGACCGGGCGGCGAGGAAAGGTTGCGCTCGGAGTTCGCTGTCCCAGGCGAATTGACTGCGCTAGGTGCCGTGGCGCTGGGGCGGCGCGCCGTAGAGGTGGGGCAGCGTAGCGGGGGCGGCGAACAGGGCGGTCCGCAGCGCCGCCCGAGAGCGCTACGATCCCTTGACGACGTGGTTGTCAGGGGCGGATGGTCGATCGCAACCGGCGACCAACCAGCGCGAGCGTCGTCAAGGCAAATATCCGTCGACTAGGCGCACAACAGCGGCGCTGATGGGGGTTCGCACGACGGAGGCGGCTATCTCGTCGTAGGGGGTCGGCTGGGCGTTCAGTATCACCAACACTGCACCTGCGCTGTACGCGAGCGGTACGAGACTTGCGGCAGGATGAACTGTCAGCGTGGTGCCGATCACGAGCATCACGTCGCAGGATCGAGCAGCCTGCTCGGCGGTCGCGACTACTTCCGGGTCGAGCGACTGGCCGAAGCTGATAGTCGCAGACTTGAGTATCCCCCCGCAGCGCGCGCAGGCCGGGTCCGGATCACCCGCCCGTACCCGCTCCAGAGCCGCCTGCATCGGACCCTCGTCACCGCACCCCAAACAAAGGACGCGACGGATGGTCCCGTGCAGCTCCACCACCAGGGTCGGATCGTTACCTGCCTTTTGATGGAGACCGTCGACATTCTGGGTAAGTAAGGCGGCGAGACGGCCCTGACGCTCGAGGTGCACCAGGGCCTTATGCCCGTCGTTGGGCTCGGCGCTCCACGTAGGCGACTCGACCCGTTGACGCCACGAGAGCCGGCGAACAGCAGGATCTCCCAGGTAGCTCTCAATATTCGAGGTGCGCTCTGCACCTGGGTTCCGGGTCCAGACCCCGTTGGGGCCGCGAAAGTCAGGGATGCCGCTATCGGTGGAGATACCTGCGCCGGTTAGGACCGTGATCCTTCTGGCTCGTCGCACGATTGCCGAGGCATCGATGAGCCCCTCGACGTCGTCCACCACTCGATTCTCACACAACACGCTCCGTGCGTCGGCTGGTTCGCTCGCATCTTCATCCACTAAGACTGTGAGCATAATTGCACGTTTTCCGTGTGATTACACGCACAGTTCCTACGAACGGAGTCCCGCAATGTTCGTACCGGCGTAGCAGAGGGGCACACCGGATATTTCGCTCTCCTAAGGGGGCAACCCTACCGACCGAGCTCCGCATCCCTAATCAGGACGCCCCGGCAGGCCCGCCGATGCGCATCCGGTCAGAATTTCTTATTTTTTTTTGCTATTTCATATTTTGCTATACTATTCTCATATATATGACTACAGTTCGGAGGATAACTACATGACACTCATCACACTCGACAGCGACACGATCACGATCCGACCATGGGAAGAGGTGTCGACTGTCCCCGAAGGATTCGATCCACGCTCGGTCTACGTGGAAAGGTTTTGGCTTGCGCTGATCGGCCCCAGCACTACTTGGCTGCTCCGGCGAATCGCAGCGGGTCTTGACGCCGCCCCGACCGGCTTCGAAATGCCAGTTGCGGAGACCGCCCGAGCTCTCGGGTTGGGGGACAAGGCAGGCCGCAACTCGGCGTTCTTCCGTACCCTCAACCGGATGGTCGTCTTCGGGCTCGGCCGCCCGGCAGCTCCAGGCGAGCTCGAAGTAGTACGTCGCCTGCCTCCCCTTAGCCGCCGCCAAGTTTCGCATCTTCCAACTGAGCTTCAGCGCGCCCACGACGCTTGGCAGCTTGAGCAGTCGCATCTGCCGCCGGCCGAGGCCGCGCGAAGGCGGAGCCGTCAGCTTGCGTTGAGCCTCTTGGAACTCGGAGAGGAAGCGGAGGAGGTGGAGCGACAGTTGATGCGCTGGCGTTACCATCCGGCGATAGCCAACGAGTCCGTGACGTGGGCGCTCCAGCGCCACCGCCACGCGTGCGCCGCAGCCGCCGCCAGCTAGACGCAAGCTGGACGGGAACCCGGCACAGGCTGGGCGCATGGCTCGCCACGCCACAGCGTCACAAACGGGGTCCTCCGCCTAAAGCAACCTCGGTTGCTTTAGCCTGGCGCGGTGGAAATTCCTCCCGACCTCCCCGTGACCCAAGCGTTCGATCTTGCCGGACGCGGACGGACCTGGATGTTCGACTCTGGGCCTCCCCCAGCTCCTGCGGACGGCGACGGAGACGACCAGGCTCCCGTGCTTCTCCTGCACGGCTGGACGTCGAGCGCGGCGCTCAATTGGTACCGCTGCTTCCCGGCGTTGAGCGACCGCTACCGCTCCATAGCCCTCGACCATCGCGGCCACGGGAGGGGCATCCGCAGCCGGAGGCCATTCCGCCTCGAGGATTGCGCCGACGACGCCGCAGCTCTCGTCAGGCAGTTGGCCGTCGGTCCCTGCACGGTTGTCGGCTACTCGATGGGCGGCCCTATCGCCCAGCTTCTCTGGCTTCGTCACCCCGAGGTCGTTCGAGAGCTCGTCCTCTGCGCTACGGCCCCGTCGTTCGCCATACGGCAACGACCAAAGGCGCTGACCAACCTCTGGTTCGGTGCCACAGTTGCCATATCGGTGACCCCGCCACTTCTAAGGAACCTTGCCATGGACCGCGCTGTCACAAGATGGCGGCGTAACCACTCGGCGAGCGAGTGGGCCGCCGAGGAGTGGCGACGCCATGATCCGGCCGCTGTGCTCCAAGCAGGTCTGGCTCTCGCTAACTATGATGCGACCCGCTGGCTCTCGAAAGTCGACGTCCCGACTGCCATCGTAGTGACCGAGCGTGATAGCACCGTCTCGCCGGAGCGCCAACGTGCGCTGGCCGAGCTGATCCCCAACTCGAAGGTGGTGCCCGTCGACGCCGATCACCGTGCCTGCGTCGACTACTCGGACCTGTTCGTGCCTGCCCTGCTCGAAGCCTGCGACGCCACACGGAGCCGCTCGCGGGACCGCCTTAGAATCAAGCCATCAAACCTTGACCCTGCAGTGGAAGGTGTACAGCCGTGACCGAACAACTGACGATGGCCGAGAAGGTCTGGAACCGCCATGTGGTGCGCTCCAGCGATGGAGAACCGGACCTGCTCTACATCGACATGCACCTCGTACACGAGGTGACGTCCCCCCAAGCGTTTGACGGGCTTCGGATGGCGGGCAGGTCAGTGCGCCGCCCCGATCGCACTATTGCAACGATGGACCACAATGTCCCGACGACGGCTTTGAGCGGACCAGTTGAGGACCCGATTTCCGCCCGCCAGATGGAGGTTCTAGCGGCGAACTGTGAGGAGTTCGGCATCACCCTCCTCGCGATGGGAGACCCGAACCAGGGGATCGTCCACATCATCGGTCCGGAGCTGGGTCTCACCCAGCCGGGCATGACGATCGTCTGCGGCGACAGCCACACCTCCACTCACGGGGCCTTCGGGGCGCTGGCTTTCGGGATCGGGACGAGTGAGGTCGAGCACGTGCTCGCCACTCAGACCCTCCCGCAGAGCCGACCGAAGACGATGGTCGTCGAAGTGGTGGGCCCGCTGGCCGAGGGAGTCGGGCCGAAGGACCTAGTGCTCGCGATCATCGGTCAGATCGGAACGGGAGGGGGCATGGGCCACATAATCGAGTACCGCGGCGACGCCATACGCGGGCTTTCGATGGAAGGCCGGATGACGGTTTGCAACATGTCGATCGAGGGCGGCGCGAGGGCGGGGATGATCGCGCCTGACGACACGACGTTCGCCTACATCGAGGGACGCCGCTACGCACCGAAGGGCGCCGACTGGGACGATGCGGTGTCGGACTGGCGGAGTCTGACAACCGACCCCGGTGCAACATTCGACCGTACCGTGACCGTCGATGCCTCCAAATTGAGCCCGTACGTGTCCTGGGGTACCAACCCGAGCCAGGTCGTTCCGATCGCCTCTAGCGTGCCGGACCCAGGATCGTTCGATGGGGCCGCCCGCGAGGCCGCCTCCAGAGCACTTGCGTACATGGGACTGGCGCCTGGAACCGCCATGCGTGACGTTGCAGTCGATACGGTATTCATCGGATCCTGCACCAACGGGCGTATCGAAGACCTGCGCGCTGCTGCGGGAGTGCTTGCGGGCCGCAAGGTGTCCGGAGGAGTCCGAGCGCTGGTCGTCCCAGGTTCCGGCGCCGTCAAGGAGCAGGCCGAACGGGAAGGTCTGGACCAGGTATTCACGGATGCTGGGTTCGAGTGGCGGAACCCAGGGTGCTCGATGTGTCTCGCCATGAACCCCGACAAGCTCGCACCGGGTGAGAGGGCCGCGTCCACCTCCAACCGTAACTTCGAGGGACGCCAGGGCCGAGGAGGACGCACACACCTCGTCTCCCCCGCGGTTGCCGCTGCGACGGCGGTCGCAGGACACTTCGCAGCCCCGTCGGACCTGGACTAGCTGACGACCCCTCCGCACACCGCACACCGCACACCGCACACCGCACACCCCAGGAGACCGAACTCAAAATGGAACCAGTCAAGGTCGTTTCCGGCACCGCAGTACCGCTCGACCGCTCCGATGTCGACACCGACCAGATAATCCCGAGCGACTGGCTGAAGAAGGTGGAGCGGACAGGGTTCGCAAAGGGCCTCTTCGCCGAGTGGCGCGACGACAGGGACTTCGTTCTCAACCGGCCCGAGCACGCAGGGGCGTCCATCCTCGTAGCGGGCCCGAACTTCGGGACTGGGTCCTCGCGAGAGCACGCCGTGTGGGCGCTCACCGACTATGGCTTCACCGCGGTGATCTCGCCGCGGTTCGGGGACATCTTCGCCAACAACTGCACCAAGGCTGGACTTATCCCGGTAAAAGTCGAGCCCGAGGTGGGCCGCGCCCTGCTCGACGCAGTGGCTGCAGACCCGACGCTGGAGATCACCGTCGACGTCGAGCGCCTCGTCGTGTCAGCGCCGGCCGCGGGGATCGAGGGCTCATTCCCTCTCGATCCCCACACGCAGCACCGGCTCCTCGAGGGTCTGGACGACATCGGCCTCACTCTCGTCCACGAGTCCGCTGTAGCAGCCCATGAAGCGGGGCGGCCCCGCTGGCTGCCGGCTGTCGCTACCGCCTGATCCAGCAGCCCGCCGTCGTCGCCGCTACCCGAGCCTGTCACCGGCCGTCGCTGCAGCTTGGCTCAGCCGGCGACCAGCTTCGCGATCCGCCCGATCCCCTCCTCCAAATCCGAGTCGGAGAGCGCATAGGAGAATCTTGCATAGCCGGGAGCCCCGAACGCTTCCCCCGGCACGAACGCCACCTTTACCTCGTCCAACACGAGCGACGCCAGTTCGAGCGACGTCGGCGCGACACGGCCGGCGATCGGCCTGCCGAGAAGTCCCTCTACGCTCGGGAAGGCGTAAAACGCCCCCTGAGGCTCAGGGCAGGTGACACCTGGAATGTCGTTGAGCATGCCGGTGATGGTCCGACGGCGCCGGTCATAAACCGAGCGCATCTCCTCGACCGCACTCAAGTCCCCGCTGACCGCGGCGAGCGCGGCCCGCTGCGCGACGTTGCAAACGTTGGCGGTCGCGTGCGAATGAAGGTTGGTGGCGGCGACGACCAAATCGGCCGGCCCGATGATCCAGCCGACCCGCCAGCCGGTCATTGCGTAGGTCTTGGCCACGCCGTTCACGACCACACATGTGTCGGCGAGGTCGGGAACCACGGCCGGCATGGAGGTGAAGCGGGTTTCGCCGTACACGAGATGCTCGTAGATCTCGTCTGTCAGCACCCACACACCCGAGTCAACCGCCCAGCGTCCGATCTCCTCCACCTCGTCGGAGTCATAGACAGCTCCCGTCGGGTTCGAGGGCGAGACAAAGAGGAGCACCTTCGTCCGGGAGGTCCTCGCAGATTCGAGCTGGTCGACGGTCACCTTGAAACCTGACTGCCACGAGGTGGGAACCTCGACCGGCACTCCGCCGGCGAGTCGGATCGACTCGGGGTAGGTGGTCCAGTACGGGGTCGGCATGAGAACCTCGTCGCCGGGATCGAGAAGTGCCGCGAAAGCCTCTTGAACCGCCTGCTTGCCGCCATTAGTTACGAGAACCTGGGAGGATGCGACTTCGAAGCCCGAGTCGCGCTTCGTCTTGGCCGCTATCGCAGCCTTCAGCTCAGCAAGACCTCCGGCCGGAGTGTACTTGTGGTTCTTCGGGTCGAGGCATGCCGCTACGGCCGCCTCGACGATGTGGCCCGGCGTGGGGAAGTCGGGCTCGCCGGCTCCGAAGCCGATGACGTCCTCTCCGGAGGCCTTGAGCGCCTTGGCCTTCGCGTCGATGGCGAGCGTTGCGGATTCGGTTACTGCCGATATGCGTTGTGAGATTCGACCCATGAGATGCAATGCTTTCACAGTGGCCAACCCCAATGTGACAGACATCCGAATTCCCACTTCGCTGCTCCCCCGAGACGGCCGGTTCGGCTGCGGCCCGACGAAAATCCGTTCCGAGGCGGCAGATGCTCTCCACGCCGCCTCCGCGAACCTGCTCGGCACAAGCCACCGCCAGATACCGGTCCGTTCCCTCGTGGGAAGGCTGCGCCGTGGGCTCGCCGAGCTGTTCTCCCTCCCGGCGGGATACGAGGTCGTGATCGGCAACGGCGGCTCCAGCGCCTTCTGGGACATCGCCACCTTCGGGCTCATCGACTCGACGAGCCAGCACCTCGTCTTCGGTGAGTTCTCCTCCAAGTTCGCCGAAGCCGCCCAGGCCGCACCGCATCTCGACGAACCCCAGCTGATCCGGTCAGCAGTCGGCACCCACCCGTGGCCCGAACCGTCGCACGACGTCGACCTGTACGCTCTCACCCACAACGAAACCTCGACCGGGGTAATGATGACTCCCGTACGGCCGGCGGGAGCAGCGGACGCAATCATGGCGGTCGACGCCACCTCGGCCGCGGGTGGCCTGCGCTTCGACCCAACGCAAGTGGACGCTTACTACTTCGCCCCGCAGAAGTCCTTTGCGTCCGACGGAGGCCTCTGGGTGGCGCTTCTGTCGCCGGCAGCCCTCGAGCGTGTCGCCCGCATAGGCGAGAGCGGCCGGTGGATGCCAGCGTTCCTGGATCTTCGCATCGCGATCGCCCAAAGCCGCCTCGACCAGACCTACAACACTCCTGCCCTAGCGACACTCTTCCTGTTCGTCGTGCAGCTCGACTGGATGCTCGCGAACGGAGGCCTCGACTTCGCCGCCGGACGCAGCGAACGCTCCGCTCAGATCCTCTACTCGTGGGCGGAGCGCTCGACGTTCGCTACGCCGTTCGTCGCCAAGCCAGACGAGCGCAGCAACGTTGTGGGAACCGTCGACCTCATAGACAGGATCGAAGCGGGCAAGGTCAACGAGGCGCTTCGCGCAAACGGGATCGTCGACACCGACTCGTATCGCAAGCTGGGACGCAACCAGCTGCGAATCGGGATGTTCCCGGCTGTCGACCCCGACGACGTCGAGGCACTCACCGCGTGCATCGACTTCGTCGCTGGAGCTCTATAGCTCCCCAGCGGATGGGCTGGGTCCGGTAAGTTGCCCTTGTGGCCGCCGAGACAGCTGGACCCCTAACCGTGGCGGAGGAAGACGGGTCGCTGATTCGCTGTTCGGACTGGTCGCGCCTCAACGACGTCGACCCGGTCGGGACGGCGGGCAGCTACAGCGGCTTCCTTCTCGTGGAGTGGCCGCTTCCATGGCCGAGAGACGTCTCGGAGATACCGGCCCTGTCCGAACTGGCAGTAGCAGCGAGACGCGCATCTGTGCGCCTCCAGGCGGTTCTCGGCTCTCCCGAGGCTGAGCGCTCCGTCGCCTTCTACCGCTGGGATTCGGCTGCCGGCTCCTACGTCGGCTACGAGGCCCCGGCCGGCACGGACGCAGCGCTGACGGCGCGACGGCTTCTCGACGGTGGCAACCCGCCGGGGATGCACCCGATCGACACTGTTGACGTGCTCGTATGCGGCCACGGCCGCCGGGACCGTTGCTGCGGTTCTCTCGGCACGGCGCTCGAGGTGGAGATCCGTGCCTCAGGTCGACTTTCTGGTCGGTACCGGGTGAGACGGACGACCCATACGGGCGGCCACCGCTTCGCCCCGACCGCCGTGGTCCTTCCCGAGGGCACCTGCTGGGCATACCTGGACGTCGACAGCCTCGTCGCGATCTTGGACCACGGCGGGAATCCTCGCAACCTCCTCGGTCGCTACCGCGGGGCTACCGGACTCGTTGCCCCAGGCGTCCAGGCCCTGGAGCGAGAGGTCCTGGGCGAGATCGGGTGGGAGCTTCTCGGCTGGCCCCGGCGGGGTAGCGTCCAGGAAGGCGACGTCGTGCGCCTCGAGGTCGATCCACCGGACGGCGCCGCCCGGGTGTGGGAGGCCCGGGTTGTGACACGGCGAGCGCTGAACCCGCCCCCTTGTGGGGCCGCTCGCACAGGAAACGAGAAGCCCGACCGCGAGATTGCCGTCGAAGACGTCCGGGAAGTGCCCGCTACTTCTACAAGCGGGCACAGATCCCGCTTCAGCCTCCGCTGACGTCCTGAGGGCGTGCAGATCCCGCATTGATGAAAGGCATCATCGCCCGCAGCTCGGCCCCGACCTTCTCGATCGAGTGCTCGTGGCCTGCACGGCGAAGTTCCTCGAAACGACCCCGCCCGGCGCGGTTCTCCGCCACCCACTCCTCTGCGAACGAGCCGGAGCGGATCTCGGCAAGGATCTTGCGCATCTCGTCGCGCACTGCCGGACTGATCACCCTCGGACCCCGGGTCAGGTCGCCGTACTCGGCGGTGTCCGAGATCGAGTAGCGCATGCCCGCGATGCCGTGCTCATACATCAAGTCGACGATCAGCTTCACCTCGTGCAGGCACTCGAAGTAGGCGGACTCCGGCTGGTAGCCGGCCTCGACGAGGGTCTCGAACCCGGCCTGGATCAGCGCGGTCAGGCCACCGCAAAGGACCACCTGCTCGCCGAAGAGGTCGGTTTCGGTCTCCTCCTTGAACGTCGTGTCGAGGACCCCGGCCCGGGTGGCCCCGATTGCGTAGGCGTACGAGAGGGCCAGCGCGTGAGCTTTGCCGCTAGCGTCCTGCTCAACGGCGACGAGGGCTGGCACTCCGCCCCCGCCCTCGTAGGTACGTCGCACCAGGTGGCCGGGCCCTTTAGGCGCTACCATGGCCACGTCGACCCCGGCGGGGGCCGATATAAGGCCGAACCGGACGTTGAAGCCGTGAGCGAAGAGGAGCGCGTCGCCTGGCGCCAGCCCGGGCTCTATCTCCGAGCGGTAGATGGCCTGCTGCTCGGTGTCGGGCGCCAGGAGCATAATGACGTCGGCTTCTCGGGCGGCGTCGGCAATACTCTTCACGACGAGCCCGGCGGCCTCGGCTTTGGCGCGGGAAGAAGAACCTTCGCGCAGCGCTACCCGCACGTCGACGCCCGAGTCCCTCAAGTTGAGGGCGTGGGCGTGTCCTTGGGATCCGTAGCCGATGATGGCCACTTTCCGCCCGGCGATGATCCCCGGGTCGGCGTCTTTTTCGTAGTAAACGGTCGCTGGCATGGCTATCAGCTTGCCTTGCGGACCCGAGGCAGCGCCACCCGGCCGGTGCGCTGGATCTCAACGATCCCGTATGAGCGCATCAGGTCCTCGAAGTCGTCGAGGCGGTCCGGCTCGCCTGCGAGCATTACGGTGACAGCGGCAGGGCTCACGTCGACGATCTTGGCGTCGAAGATGTCCACGAGCTCGACGACCTCCCCCCTGTGATTGGTTCCCGCTGCGACGGTAAGCATCAGCAGCTCCCGCTCGACGGCTTCAGAAGGGTGCAGCTCGGTGATCTTGACCACGTTGACGAGCTTGAAAAGCTGCTTCGTCATCTGCTCCACCGACGTCTCCTCGACGTCTATCACCAGGTTGATGCGGCTGAAGCGGGGATCGTCGGACGGGGCCACCGCCAAGGAGATGATGTTGAAACCGCGGCGGGCGAACATCCCGCTCACCCGCGCAAGAACCCCCGAGCGGTTCTCGACGAGCACCGAAAGGGTCTGATGCGTTGAGGTCGGCGCCGCCATCACTGGACCACCTTTTTCACGGAGCTCGACTGCGCAGGGTGCACGACGACGTCGTCGCTGGACAGACCGGCCGGGACCATCGGGAACACCTTCTCGCGCGCATCGGTGCGAAAGTCGATGACCACAGGACGGTCGTCGATAGCGTTTGCCTTGGCGATGGTCGGCTCCACCTCGTCGGGGTCCTCGACCCGGAAAGCGACACATCCCATCGCCTCCGCCCACTTGACGTAGTCGGGCAGATCCGGCGAGAGGTACACCTCGCTGTAGCGCTCCTCGTAGAACATCTCCTGCCACTGGCGGACCATCCCGAGATACGCGTTGTTCAGGATCGCGACCTTGATAGGTATTCGCTCGCTTGACGCCGTGACAAGTTCCTGCGCTGTCATCTGGAAGCATCCGTCGCCGTCAACTGCCCACACCGTCCGGTCCGGCCGGCCGACTTTCGCCCCGACTGCTGCGGGCACCGAGAATCCCATCGTGCCGAGGCCGCCGGAGTTCACCCACGTGTACGGCTCGTTGAAATGCCAGTACTGGCTGGCCCACATCTGGTGCTGGCCGACACCGGATACGAGGATCGTCCCTTCCGGAGCGGAGTCGCGGAGGGTCTCCATAACCTGCTGGGGTTTGAGCGCATCCCCGGCGACGTAGGTGTCATAGTGAAGCGGGTAGCGCTCCTGCCAACCGGAGATCGTGCTGCGCCATTCGCCCAGTTCGGGTGCCGGCTGGTCGGCCAGCGCCTTGACTATCTCAGTGATCACCTGGCGGCAGTCGCCGACGATCGGGACGTCGGGTTGGCGAATCTTGCCGAGCTCGGCCGGGTCTATGTCGACGTGGATAACTTTCGCCGACGGCGCAAACGAGTCCAATCGCCCTGTCACCCTGTCGTCGAAGCGGGCGCCGAGCGCGACGAGAAGGTCGGACTGCTGCATCGCCGTGATCGCCGTGTAGTTCCCGTGCATCCCGGGCATCCCGAGGCACAGCTCGTGGTCGTCGGGGAAGGCGCCACGAGCCATGAGCGTGGTCACGACCGGTATGCCGGTCCTCTCCGCAAGCTCGCGAAGAGCCCCGGCCGCTCGGGCTTTCAAGATCCCGCCGCCTGCGTAGATCACCGGGCGCCGGGCCTCAGCGATGAGGCGGGCGGCTTCTTTGATCATCCTCGGATGGCCTTTGGTGGTCGGCCTGTAGCCGGGCAGCGAGGCGACCACGTCCTCGTCTGACGGCCAGTAGAAGTCGATCTCGGATTGCAGGACGTCCTTCGGGACATCTACGAGCACCGGCCCGGGTCGCCCGGTCGTCGCGAGATGGAAAGCCTGGCGCATGATCAGGGGCAGCTCCTTCGGGTCCATCACCAGCTCGTTGTGCTTGGTGACCGACCGGGTGATGCCGACCGTGTCGCACTCCTGGAACCCGTCGGTACCGATGAACGACCGGCTCACCTGGCCGGTGATCACCACCAAGGGAACGGAGTCCATATAGGCGTCGCAGAGCGGCGTCACCATGTTCGTCGCCGCAGGGCCGCTAGTCACCATGGCAACGCCGGGTCGTCCGGTCACGTGCGCGTAGCCCTCCGCCATGTGGCCGGCGCCCTGCTCGTGGCGGACGAGGATGTGGCGGATCGGCGAGTCGAGGATCGGGTCGTACGCGGGGAGGATGGCGCCGCCGGGCAGACCGAAGATCACCTCGACGCGCTCCAACTCGAGGCTTCTGACGAGCGCCTGGGCTCCTGTCATCTTCATGGTTTCGCTTCAATCCTTCCGGTGTCGTTTGATTTTCCTGGTGGCCGCTCGGCCGCAGGGCGACCGGGGCCGTTCGTCGGTTCGAGTGCTGTGGCGGGGTGTCTGTGCGGCGGGGTGTCTGACCGAACGCACGGCACAAAGAAAACGACCTCCCGCAAGGGAGGTCGTCGGACGCACACGCTTGGAGATGCGTGTGCGTCAGGTGATTACTACTAGGAGGGTTGAGATGAACTTCACTCCCACATTATGGCTCATCGCAGGCGTCGATGCAACATCACCCCAGCTCACGCCTCGGTGATCGCCCCTCGCTCGGCCCCTGCGGCGAGGCGGGCGTACTTGGCGAGGACACCCGACGTGTAGCGGGCCGGTGGGCGTACCCACGTCGTGCGCCTACGGGTGAGCTCCGCCTCGTCGACTCTCAGGTCGATGGTGCGGGCGGCCACGTCGACGACGATGGTGTCACCGTCGGCGACAAAAGCGATCGGACCGCCCTCCACCGCCTCGGGGGAAACGTGGCCGACGCAGAACCCGTGAGTTCCGCCGCTGAAGCGTCCGTCGGTCACCAGCGCGCAGTCCCCGCCTCGACCGGCGCCTTTCATCGCTCCGGTTACTGCAAGCATCTCGCGCATTCCGGGACCGCCCTTGGGACCCTCGTAGCGGATGACGAGCACCGTCGCGGGCTGGATCGAACCGGAGAGGATCGCGGCCATCGCCTTGTCCTCGCCGTCGAAGACCCTGGCCGTTCCCTCGAAGTGGTCGTGGTCGATTCCCGCGACTTTCACCACCGCCCCGCTCGGGGCGAGGGAACCCCGCAGGACGGCTATACCACCCTCGGCGTGGATCGGTTCGGCGACATGATGAACAACCGTGCCGTCCGGTGCAGGCGGCGACAGCGCTTCGAGGTTCTCGGCGATCGTCCGCCCCGTGACGGTCAGGCAGTCGCCGTGGAGCAGGCCTGCCTTGAGCAGTTCGGCCATCACCATCGGCACCCCGCCGACGCGGTCGACGTCGTACATGTGGAACCTGCCGTGCGGTTTCGTGTCGGCGATATGGGGCACCCGCCGACCGACACGGTTGAAGTCGTCCAAGTCGAGTTCCACTCTCGCCTCTGCAGCGATAGCGAGCAAGTGCAGCACCGCGTTTGTGGAGCCGCCCAGAGCCATCGTGACCGCTATGGCATTCTCGAACGCCTCCTTGGTCATGATCCGTCGTGGGGTGATTCCCGCCTCCAGGAGCCTCACCACCGCCCGACCCGACTCGACCGCCAAACCGTCCCGGCGCGGGTCGACCGCAGCAGGCGAGGCGGACCCTGGCAGGGCCATGCCGAGCGCCTCGGAGATGGACGCCATGGTGTTGGCGGTGAACATGCCGGCGCAGCTGCCGATCGTGGGGCAGGCGGCGCGCTCTATGTAGGAGAGGTCGTCGTCGCTCATGGCACCGGTAGCGCGGGCGCCGACCGCCTCGAAGACGCTCGTTATGTCGAGGGCTTCCCCGTTGCGCCCGCGTCCGGGGAGGATGCTCCCGCCGTAGAGGAACACCGCCGGCAGGTCTATGCGTGCCGCGGCCATAAGCATCCCCGGCAGGGACTTGTCGCAGCCTGCGAAGGTGACCATGGCGTCGAAGCGCTCGGCGTGCATCACTGTCTCGACGGAGTCGGCTATCACCTCGCGGCTCACCAACGAGGCGCGCATGCCTTCGTGGCCCATCGAGATACCGTCGGAGACAGCTATCGTCACGAACTCGATGGGGAAGCCGCCCGCCTCGCGCACGCCTTCCTTGGCGTGCTTCGCAAGGCGGTCGAGTGGCATGTTGCACGGGGTCACCTCGTTCCACGACGACACCACGCCGACCTGGGGCTTGTCCCAGTCCCCGTCGGTCATACCGATCGAGCGCAGCATCGCCCGCGCCGGTGCCTTCTCGAACCCGTCAGTCACATCGCGGCTGCGGGGCTTCATGTCGTTGGCCATGCCTTAAAACATAGATCGATTCTCGGAGGGACCCATGTAGGTGCCGGCAGAGCTCACCCGGGTCGCCGGCTGGAATGCCCGACTCGCCGTGGCTTATCCTTGCGCTGTCACCGGGCATGCCCCGGTCGCTCGACGAGTGCTCACGAGTGAGGGGAACTAGCTTTGACCGCTACAGAGTTTCCGGTGGAAAAAGGTGCGATCCTCATGTTCGCACGCGCTGTCGGGGACCCGAACCCCGTCTACTTCGACGAGGCGCACGCCGCATCGTGCGAAACGGGCGGCGTGATCGCCCCGCCGACGTTCGTCCAGTCCGCCGCTCAGTTCGACCCGGACTACCCGCTGCGCCCGAAGCCCGGACAGAAGTGGTTCGGCTCAGGCCGGACGCCAAGCGGCACGGCGGAAGCTGCCTCGAGCTCCGGCGAAGCGGGCGGCACCGGAGGGGGGTCCGGGAACGGCGGGACATTGCACGCCGAGCAGGAGTTCACCTATCACCGAAACCTGCGACCCGGCGACGTTCTGACGGCCACGGCGATCCCCGGCAAGCACTGGGACAAGGAGGGCCGCTCCGGGAGGCTGGAGTTCGCGGAATCGGTAACCGAGTATCGCGACCAGACGGGGGAACTCGTGATCACAGCACGAGGCGTCGGCGTGCGAACGGCTGGCCCGGTCACAGGGGGGTCACGCTGATGGCGCTGTCGATGTCACAACTCTCGGTGGGCGACCACCGCGAGACGACCCTTGTCGAGGACCTCACCCGAACCCAGATCGTCCAATACGCGGGCTCGTCGGGAGACTACAACCCGCTGCACACCGACGAGGTGTTCGCCACCCAGGTTGCCGGATACCCGAGCGTGTTCGCACACGGGATGCTGACGATGGGAATCACTGCCCGGCTGCTGACTGACTGGGTCGGCGACGGCCGGCTCCTTCGCTACGGTGTGCGTTTCGTAAAGCAGGTGTGGCCAGGTGACACGCTTGTAGGCAGGGCCGAGGTCACCGCGATCCGCAAGACCGAGGACGGCCCCGTCGCTGATATCGCGGTCGAGACCCGCAACCACGACGGTGATCTGGTGCTAACCGGAAGCGCCTCTGCCCGCCTCGATCCCTGAACGGCTAGGCGCTAAGGGGCGGCCCGCAAACCCAGCTCCCAGGCGATCAGCATCCGCTGTACTTCGCTCGTACCCTCGCCGATTTCGAGGATCTTCGCGTCGCGGTAGAACCGTCCGACCGGCGCCTCGTTCATGAAACGGTACCCGCCGAAGATCTGCGTCGCCTTCCTTGCGTTCAGCATGCTGCGTCCGAAGCGACGAGCTTCGCGATGGCGGGATGCTTCTTGAACGGGCGCCCTGCGAGCATCCGCTGGGCAGCGTCCCTGTACGCCAAGCGTGCAGTGTGGGTTCGCGCTTCCATGTCAGCGAGTTTGAACTGCAGCACCTGGTATTCGCCGATCTTGTGCCCGAACGCTTCGCGCTCGCCGAGATAGCGGAGGGATTCATCGATGCGGCCCTGGGC
>JAKBBS010000295.1 GCA_021808425.1 Actinomycetes bacterium | reverse complement strand
GTCGCTCAGCTGCCGGCCGTCGCCGAGGTTCGTTTCGTGAGGCCCGAAGACGACACGCGACGGCGCCAGCACCGACCCGAATGTTACGGAGTCGACGAGCGCAACGCTCAAGTCAGCTGGACCGGGACTTCGGGGGGAGCGGTCTCGAGCGTGTTAAGCGCGTCTATCAGCTGGCGTAGCCGTGCGAAGGACATCCGGTCGAAGCGTAACGCGACGCGGGGAAGTTCAGGAAAGTCACCACCGCGCCGCTCCGCAGGCAGAGGTCCGTCCAGAACACGCAGCGGTCCGTGCATGATGTCCTCGAAGCGCTCGGAAAGCTCGACAGCCTCCTCGTGCGTCGGGCGATTCGCGAGGCGCAGCACCAGCGTGTCTCCCACCCAGCGCAGTGAGTGGTAGTTGCGGTAGAAGCCGAGTATCTCGGCCGCGGCGTCCTCGACGGTGTCGGTGATCTTGTAGAAGGCGGCGTCCTCATGTCCGATGAGGCCCCTCGACGCGACCTCTCTAACCAAGAACTGCTCCCAGGTACGCCAGTATCGGGTGCCGGGAGTCTCGAGGAGCACTATCGGCGCCGGCTCCGCCTTGCCCGTCTGGACCAGCGTGAGAAGTTCGAACACCTCGTCGAGCGTTCCGTAGCCGCCGGGCAGAGCCGCGTAGGCAAAAGACTCCTTTATCAGCATCAGCTTGCGCGTGAAGAAGTATTTCATCGACACGAGCTTCGGGTCGTCCCTGATGAACTGGTTCGCCCCCTGCTCGAATGGCAGGCGGATGTTGATCCCGAACGACTTGTCGAAGCCGGCCCCCTCCAAGCCGGCCGCCATGATTCCCGGACCGGCCCCCGTTATCGTCGACCAGCCGTTGACGGCGAGCACCTTGGCGAGCTCGCGGGCCTGCGCGTAGAGAGGGTCGCTCGGCTCGGTGCGCGCCGAGCCGAACATGGTGAGCTTGCGCACGTTGCGGTACGGGGCGAACATGAAAAAGGCGTCCGCCATCTCCTTGAGCGCCGTGCTCGTGATCTTCAAGTCCAGCCTGTCCGAGTCGTTGCCGCCGAGGCGGGCCACCGTCGTCAAGATCTCGACCAGCTGGTCACGGTTCGCTGGGGAACCTATCGAGTCAAGCAGCGACTCGATGCTCGCCCGGACCCGCTCGGGATCGCTCATGCCTCCCTGCGCCCCAAAGCGTCACGGTCGACTATCCAGGTGATCTTGTCGGCTTTGACCCGCGCCGCGGGAAGGTCGGCACCGGCCATAACCGAGGCGAGTGCCTCCCTCTTGGACTCCCCGGAGACGGTGAAAATAACCTCCCGCGACCGGGCGATACCCGCGAGCGAGAGGGACATCCGCGGAAGTTTGTTCCTGCCCGACGGGTCCTCGGTGAGAAGGACCAGCTGGCCGGGATCGGCTTCGAGCGCTGGTGAATCAGGAAAAAGAGAAGCGGTGTGGCCGTCCGGGCCCAGGCCCAAATGGACCAGGTCGAGACGTTCGATCGATCCGAGCCGCAGCTGGTATGCGTCGGGTCCCTCCTGGCAGATCATCGGGTAGACGGCATTCGCGGCCCCTACACGTTCGAGGAGGGCCTTGCGGCCGAGCAATTGGTTGGAGTTCGCGTCGTCGGCTGGAACGCAGCGCTCGTCGCCCCAGTAAACGTTGACCGAAAGCCAGTCGATCGCCTCCGAACCTTCGAGCGCGAGTCGTTCGTAGCACTCGCGTGCAGTCTCGCCGCCTGACAGGGCGATACTGAATAGGTCGCCGATCCTCGCCTGGAAAGCCTGCACCACCCGCGCGGCGAACTCCGCGGGGACGTCATCGACAACGACTATTTCACCGTTCACGATGTCTGAGACTAATGGGGTTCGACTCCACCGTCGTGCATGATGACCAGACGGCGAAAGTCAGTCGTCTCGAAGGCTTGTAGCAGCGGACAGCGCTGCCTCCCAGACCGGGTCCGGTCCGAGGCGGGTCAGTGCTCCCGCGAGTGCAGCGGCGAGGGAATCCTCGGGTAGCTCCGCGCTGATGCTCGACGTCGTCCCGTCGGGGAGACGGCCTTCGGCGCGCACCCGCCGGCGGTCGTCGTCACGCTCGACGGCGAAAGTGGCTTCCTTGCCGTTGCGTGTGCAAGTCAACCTGAACGACACATGACGTGCGTCAAGCAGGGTCACGTTCCCGGATGCGAGGCCGGTGCGCTCGGCGAGCCAACCGCCCGTCAGTGCTCTCGGGCCGGCCTTGCCCGAAACTTCGACATGTTCGAGCGAGCCGAGCCACGCCCGATTGTCGGCTGGCTCGAATAGGGCAGCGCCTAGCTCCCTCCAAGGCTTGAGCCTCACCCAGCTCAAGTCGACGACCGTCCGGCGCCGTGCGAGCTGTAGCAGGCCACGCAAGCCGAGGAGGTCTTCTGCGTCGCGGCTGTCGACGAGCACCACGTCCGCCACGGCGAGAAGCGGGTCCGACGGGTCGGGGAGGGAGCTCACGTACCATACGGCGACAGGAAGGTCCGACAGGGTGAAAGCCTCGACGAGCGAATCGAGGTGGTTCGCCGCCTGGCCGCCGACCTCGATGGCGACCTCTTCGAAGTTGACCTTGTGATTGTCCCCGTCGAGTGAATAGAGCGTCGCTCGCCCGTCGAGCGAAGCTACCTGGTCGGGGTCGGGACGCAATAGGACGATCCGAGACGGATGATGCCCGGCGAGCGAGCGTAGCGCCCCGGTGGCCGCATAAGCCTGCTCGTCTCCGGGCGCAACCGCGACAATGGTCATCACGGCTGTCCTCGACGACGAGGCGTGATGGCTCGACTGGTCGCGCAGGTCCGCGAGAGCACCGACGATGTCGGAGAGACGAACCCCCTGCGCCGACCAGCTGTCGACTGCTACGGCGTCCGCCACTGCCGCCCGTCTCGCTCTATGAGCTGCTCCGCCTGGCGGGGACCCCAGGTGCCCGCAGCATATCCCGACAGCGGCACCGAGCGACCCTGCCACGCTTCGAGGATCGGGTCGACAATCCGCCACGCCTGGTCTACCTCGTCGCTTCGGATGAACAGCGTGGGGTCTCCGACCATGGCGTCGAGGAGGAGCCGCTCGTAAGCCTCAGGGGCGTCCTCCAAGAAAGCCGAGCCGTAGGACATGTCCATCAGCACGTCGCGAACGTTGAACGCCTGACCAGGAACTTTCGCCCCGAAGCGCAGCGCTACGCCCTCGTCGGGCTGGATGCGCAGCAGTAGGGCGTTCGGTCGTAGACCTTGACTTTGCGCGGTGCCGAAAGCGAGATGCGGCACACGGTGGAACTGTAGGGCGACCTCTGTTACGCGCTTAGGTAACCTTTTTCCGGTGCGAACGTAGATAGGGACGCCGGCCCACCTCCAGTTGTCGCACATGAGTTTCATGGCGACGAAAGTCTCGGTCCTGCTGTTCGGGTCGACGTCGGGCTCGTGGCGGTACGCCTGGACCGCGGTGCCCTCGCTCCAGCCGCTGTCGTACTGTCCTCGCACGACGTCGGTCTTGACACTTTCGAGCGACGGGACGACCACGCTTCGAAGCGCCTTGACTTTCTCGTCGCGGATGCCCTGCGCGTCGATCGACCCGGGTGGCTCCATGAGCGTCAGGGACAGGACCTGCATCACGTGGTTCTGGACGATGTCGCGAAGCGCCCCGGCGGTCTCGTAGAAGCCGCCGCGCTTCTCGACGCCGAGCGACTCGGCGACGGTGATCTGCACGTGGTCGATGAAACTTCGGTTCCAAAGCGGCTCGAAGATGGCGTTAGCGAAGCGAAGGGCGAGGACGTTCTGGACGGTTTCTTTGCCCAGGTAGTGGTCGATGCGGTAGATCTGGTCCTCGTCGAAGTTGCGGTGTAGGGCTGTGTCGAGCTCGGTTGCGCTCTCCAGGTCCCGGCCGAACGGCTTCTCGATGACCAGCCTCACGGCGC
>JAKBBS010000294.1 GCA_021808425.1 Actinomycetes bacterium | reverse complement strand
CTATGACATCGTATGGCTGATAGAGAGCTGGCCAGGAGGTCCATCTGCCGCGGCGGCGGCGTTCGCGCTTAGATCGACTTACCCAAGACCTGAGGTCGCCGCAGCACTAGCTGCAATCAGACATGCCTTTGCCTCCACCAGCCGAATCGGTGCTCGCAGCTATGCCCGCTTCGCCGCCAAGGAAGTTCGCGACGAGCCAGAACTCGAACGACGGGCCGTCGGAGCCATCGCCGAGTTCATGGCCGGACTTCCTGACCCCAAGTGATTTATTCGCAAACGCCCATTCGCCAGGTCAGGTCTCGCCGACAATCCGCTCATACAGTGGCCGGAGGATATCGACAAACAGTGATTGTCCGACCTTGACGTCGAGTGCCTGCAGTCCGTCCAGTACAGCGTCCGGCCGACCATCCACGCCACCCCCGGCCAAGGCGACATCCACACTCGCATTCAAAGGCGTACCCGCCGACAGTCCCAACGTCGGCTGAGACATCGTTGGCAGCGGCCCCGGGGCAAACGGCCACCACGGAGCGACTTCGGCTTCGCTTACCTCTCCCGAAGCCCCCGAGTTCCCGCCTATTCGATTGCCGCTTCCCGAAACGAGCGCATCGAGGAGCGCGTCGCGCTGACGACCTCGAAGCTCCAGCGCGAGCCACGCGTCGACGTCGAGCTGGTCAGCAAACACGTATAGCACCGCCGCAATGTGCTTGCAAGGGTTTTCCCAGTCCGGGCAGCTGCACGAGGTTTGCAAGTCTTTCCATTTCGCCGGAAACAAAGGCACCCCACACGACGCGAACACTTCCTCGAGTTCGGCCGGCACCTCGCCATCGAGAAGGCTGGCGACGAAACCCACCTTGGCTTTCATCGCTTCGACGATCGCTACCCATTGCTTCTCGCTCGGCGCGACGACCGTGATCGAGACCTTGTAAGGGGTAGCCCTGGAGCCCTGCACCCTCGCCGCAATCGCAGCCGAGCCGACTATGAGGTCGATCACCTGACCGGTCCGGGCGTAGCGCCGGCCGCGCTGCATCCGCGACCCGAGACCGTACGACTCGAGCACCGCCACGAAACGGCGCGACCACCACGTCGCCGCCATCTGCCCGCGCTTCTTCGACGTAGCTATCCCGCCTTCGACTTTGCGCGGCACAGACGCCGGGTAGCGCCCCCAAGCATCGTCGCGGTCCCAAGGCGCCATCAGTCGGCCTCCAGGCCGCCGCGAAGCGACACGAGGTCACTCAGCTCAGCCCCCGAAAGCCCCGTAAGCCACTCCTCGCCGGTACCTACGGCTCGCGCCGCCAGGTCACGTTTTGCCGCGATCATCTCGTCGATGCGTTCCTCGACCGTCCCGGAGCACACCAGCTTATGGACCTGCACGTTGCGCCTCTGGCCTATCCGATAGGCGCGGTCGGTGGCCTGGTCCTCGACGGCCGGGTTCCACCATCTGTCAAGGTGAATGACATGAGACGCGGCTGTCAAGTTCAGCCCGGTACCGCCGGCCTTCAGCGACACCAGAAGTAGCGGCGGCCCGTCTGCCAAACCGAAACGCTGCACCATCTCGTCGCGCGCAACGCGGCGCACACCCCCGTGCAACCACATCGCCTCCACTCCGAACCGTTGCTGCAGGTAAGGCTGGAGCAGGCCGCCCCACTCGGCGAACTGCGTGAAGCACAACACTTTGTCGCCCTCGCCGAGAATCTCCTCGAGCAGCTCCTCGGCGCGCGCCAGCTTCCCCGACCGCCGAGCGAGCGGCGACTTGTCCGACAAGAAATGGGCCGGATGGTTGCACACCTGTTTCAGCTTCGTCAGCCCGGCGAGGACGATACCTCGTCGTTGGATGCCGTCCGCCGCCTCGGCTTGAGCGAGCATGTCGTCTACGACCGCCTGATACAGCGTTGCCTGCTCGCGGGTGAGCGGGCAGCGGTCGACGGTTTCGATCTTGTCCGGCAGGTCGTCGATTATGGACCGGTCGGTCTTGAGCCTCCTCAGGATAAAAGGTCCCGTCACCCGCCGCAGCAACGCCGTCGCCTCAACGTCCCCTTCACGCTCGATAGGCGAAGCGAAACGCTCCTTGAAGCTCCGGGCGCTGCCGAGCAAACCCGGGTTCAGCAAATGCATTATCGACCACAGCTCGCTCAGCCTGTTCTCGACGGGGGTTCCGGTGAGCGCGACGCGCCTTGCGGCATTTAGGGATCTCGCGGCGCGGCTCTGCGCCGCCGAAGGGTTCTTTACCTGCTGCGCCTCGTCGAAGACGAGTCGGCCCCACTCGACGCCCTTGAGGCTTTCCTCGTCGCGCGCCACAAGAGAGTAGGTGCTAAGGATCACGTCGTATCCCCGGGCGCGCTCGGCAAGGGGGTCGTCCGCGGCATGGCGGTTGGCGCCGTGATGCACCAAAACTCTCAGGTGTGGCGCGAAACGGGCGAGCTCACGCTCCCAGTTGCCGAGCACCGACACCGGGCAGATCACCAGCGTCGGGCCCTCGGCAGGGTCGGCGATGAGCGCTGCGATCATCTGCGCCGTCTTGCCGAGGCCCATGTCGTCGGCGAGGCACGCTCCGAGTCCGAGCCGGCCGAGGAAGACCAGCCAGCCCACGCCGCGCTCTTGATAGGGGCGAAGCTGCCCGGCAAACGTTTCCGGAGTCGCTACCGGCTCGACGGTGGAGTGCAGCGCTCCCTCGAGCAGGCTTTGCATCCACGAGACGCTTGTGGCGTCGACGTCGACTACCTCTATCCCGGCAGGCAGGTCAAGGCTCGCCAGCCCGAGGCCGGCTTTGAGCACTTCGCCGGCAGCCGCGCTGGCTTCGCCGCCGGCCCGGGCGAGGAGATCCTCGATTCGGCTGACGTCTATTTCAATCCACTGGCCGCGCAGCCGCACGAGGGATTGCTTGGCGAGCGCAGCGCGCTTCAAGGTTGCAAGGTCGCTCTTGGTGAGCCTTTCCCCGCCGAGTGCCGCCTGCCACTCGAACGCGACGATGCTGTCCATCCCGACGAGCCCAGTCCCAGCCCCTTCGCTTCGCCCTTGGGCTCGCTTCACCTTGGCCCGAAGCCCGAGTCTCGCCGGGCGTGTCCACCATCCGGGGAGCAGGACACCGATCCCGGCGTCTTCCAACAGCCTTGCCCTCTCGCCAAGCAATGAGACGACGGCTGCCGCGTCTATCCGGACACTATCGGGGATGGCCTGGTCGAGTGCGCCGGCGAGTTCGGGTGCAAGGCGACCCATCCGGGCCATCGCTGCAAGTAATTCGGGGAGCGCGCTCGGAGGGAAAGGCGAGTTGCCTTCCCACATCTCTCTCACCGGCACGACAAGGCTCGGCTCGTCACGGTCTTGGGCTAGAAGCTCCACACGCCAGAGTACGGAGTCACCGGTATCAGCGCTCCGAGGCTCTACGAGTCGAAGGCAGAGCCGCACACGGCCGCCCACGACCGCCCCGGAACGCACCCAGGCCGTGACGGCCTCGGCGAGCGCTGCTACTTTCGCAGCGTCGAGGGACTGGGGCAGCCACGGGTCGGCCGAAACCAGCGAACGACACCATGCCTCTTGAACTGTTGACCTACCCGACTTTCGTGCGACAAGGGAAGCACCCGAGTCGGCGAGCAGGCGCCGCACGGTGTCGTCGACGCTCCCCGCGAGGCGCGCAGCCGCTGAGAGCTGCGCCTCAAGGGACCCATCCAAGGCAAGCGACGCGACGAGAGCCCGCTGCGACGCAGCCGGAAGCGGCCACCACCACGACCGGGCACGACCCGTCTGATCGTCGATCGCCAATCCGGGAACCACCCGCCCGTATCCGACAAGCAACTCAGCGACCTCGAGGGCCCGGACGTCTACGTCGGCGTCTGACCCGATGACTTCAGTATGAATAGTGGAAGGCAGGACCGTCGATGACAAACCATCATCATGCCACCTGCGCCCGCCACCTGCCGCTGACTTCG
>JAKBBS010000293.1 GCA_021808425.1 Actinomycetes bacterium | reverse complement strand
GAACCGGTAGAAGTACAGTGGGAAATCGTCGGGAGGGAACATCTCGCAAAAGGCGACTGGTGTCGGCAGACCCTCAACCTCCGACACGTAGCAGTCGTCGACGCCAAAATCGGCAAGGGCGTCGCGAAGGAACAAGCCGAAAGGATCGTTGCCGGTGCGGGTGATCACGGCGCTGCGACGCCCGTAGCGGGCGGCGGCCACCGCCACATTGGTAGGGCTTCCACCTAGGTACTTGCCGAAAGTTGTCACGTGACGCAGCGACTTCCCAACCTCCAAGGGGTATATATCGACTCCGATCCGCCCCATGGTCAATACGTCGAGCACCTCAACATCACACACGACGAGCGGCTTATTGTCAAGACTTTGTTAGGACAAAGGCTTCCAAAAACAGGGCATGAGCAGTTCCTGGGTTACGCGCGGGGTTCGAATGCAGCACCCTTGTGCTGCGCGGCGGACACGCTGAGAGTGGCGACAAACCTTGAGCTCATCCGACGAGATTGAGTTCGACGTTGTACTGAGAGGCGCGATACACATGGCTCCCGTACTCGACGAAATGCCCGGACCGGTCGAAGACGAGACGCTCTGAGGTAAGGGCCGTACCCCGTCGTTGTTCGTCGAGAAGTCTCCCCTCAAGAGCGCTAAGCGCTCGTGCCCCAATTGTCAGATGTGCAACCTTTGGTTGGACTCCGATAGCACGCAGCGACGCGTACAGGCCGACCTTGAGTACCTCGTCGGGGCTCAACGCGGGGCGCTCTGGCATGTAGTTGGTCAGGATCGCGAGCGGCATGCCATCGACCATACGTAGGCGGCTCATACGCAACACCCTGTCGTCGGGACCGAGTAGCCCGGCGACCATCGGGCCGCAATTAATGTTTGTGGTTGTCCCGACTGTCCACTCGAGGAGTTTCGTGGATGGGTTCTCACCGCGGCGGACTAGGTCCTCGAACAAACTCAACTCGCTCACATCACGGCTGTGCCGAGGCTGGAGTACCTGGGTCCCGACACCTTGCTTTCTCACGACCATCCCCTGGCGGACTAGGACGTCCATGGCGTGACGCACCGTCGGTCGTGACAGCCCGAGGCGGGATGCAAGGTCCTTCTCGCTCTCAAGGCGTTCGCCTGCGCTCACATGACCGCCACGGATCTGCTCGCCGATCGCCTCGGAGAGTTGGTGCCAAAGAGGGGCGGAGATCTTTCGGTTGATCTCGACGTGGAGGTTAATCGGGCGACCCCGAGCGACCATGCTCTAACCTTAGATGGACGTAACGGTCATTGAGTGGGACAGTAGCCGTCTCGACAAGTATCGGTCAACGGGGCGGGAGCCAAAAGGATCAGGACTAGATCCTCAGATGAACATCTGGTAAACTTCACGTGAATACGCGGTAAATTCATTCGACGACGCGGCTCTCGCCCCCAGTCGAAGCGGTAGCGAAGAAGAGAGGAACGCGGAAACGGCTTATGGACTATGCGCTGGGCCTGTTGGCGGTCGCCGTCGGATTTGCAGTCCTAAACGGAGCTAACAACGGCAGCACTCTTGTCGCCATCGCCACCTCGAAGACCTCCTTACTTCCGATAACCGCGATTGGCCTTCTAGCTGGAGGTGTGGTACTCGGTCCCTTGATGTTCGGGACTGCGGTCGCGACGACTCTGTCGAGCAAGCTGGTCGATGCAACCGGTCCGCTCGGAGGGCGGACTTTCCTGGCAGGAATCGGGGCATCCTCGGCGGTTATCGCCTTTCTTGCATGGCGTGGCCTGCCGAGTAGCCTTACCCTTGCAACGGTCGGTGGATTAGGCGGAGCCGGGCTCGCGGCGGGACTGCATCTCAGTTGGGCGATTCTTGTGCTGTCGGCGCTTATGGCATTGTTGGTGCCGGTCGGAACCGCTCTCATGACATTCCAGGCTTTGAACGTATTGCGGGCTGCAAGCTCGATCTTCGGGAACCAGGAACTTGACCGGCGAGGACTGCGCTGGTTTCGGAACGCAAGCTTCGTGCTGCAGTCAGCGGCCTACGGGACGAATGACGGCCAGAGAATGCTAGCGATCCTGTTAGTCGCCCTCAGGGTTGGTCGGTTAGGCAGCAGCATCAGCCTGCCGCTGTATGCATTCTTGGCTTTTGCGTTCGGGATCGGTGCTGTCTTCGGCACACGGCATATGGCCCGCGGATCCTCGGGGCGGGTAGCTCCAGCGGACTCGTTCCAACGCTCCGTCGCGTCGGTTGCAGCGAGCGTCGCGGCCTTTCTGGGCGCCATGGTCGGAATCCCCTTGAGTATGAGTCAGACGACAAGCGCGGCGCTCATCGGCGCCCACGCAACCGTGGGTGCACGGCGGGTCCGCTGGGAGGAGGTCGGGAAGCTGGCTGCAGCGTGGGTGTTTACATTACCTGCAGGTGTCGCCGTTGGCGCGGCCGGCTCGACGATCCTCGGGTGGGCAAGGTGATCCGGCCGAGGCCTGCTTTCTTCCGAGATCTGACGAGGCGAGGCCAAGCGCAACTGTTGGCCAACATTGTCTCTCAGATCGACGCGACGATGCGGGCGGCAGCGTTGGTGGATGACGTCGTCAGTGGGGAACTAGATGCGGCTACCGCCCAGGAGGGTCTGAACCCGATAGCGCATACCGGAGAGGCTGCGCGGGCCGAACTGGTCATGGCGCTATCGTCGGCGTTTGTCACACCGATCGATCGAGAAGATATGTTCCGTCTTTCGCGGTCGATCGACGACGTGCTGGACAACCTTCGTGATTTCGTCAGGGAGGTACGGCTCTTTGCTCCTGACGAAACCTTGTCGTGCCGTCCATTGGTCGCCCCGGTCGACACGGGGCTATGCGATCTGCGCGACGCTGTACTTTCGATGGGACATGACGGGTCGCTGGTAGAGGAGAGTGTCGCAGCAGCGAGGAGCGCTGGCACTGCTATCAGGCGAGGTTATGAAGACGCTATAGCCGAACTCTTTGCGCGCCCGGTCACTTCAGAGGTACTTAAGCAACGAGAGATGCTAAGGCGTCTTGATGTCGTCGGGCTGCGGTTAAGCGAGGCCGCAGACGTGTTAGCCGACGGCTGGCTCAAACGAGGAAGATGATTACGAAAGCTTTCGAGAGTGTGACGAGCTTTAGCCACGAGGGCTGAACCATACGATGGTCCTACCTGCTTACGATTAAGGATCTACGTGGAGCGGAGAATTTAGATGATGGTCTGATCGCACGAAATGGACGGATGCCTATTGGGGCCCTATGAACTACCTTGGTGCTGCGCGTCCAAGTGCACGTGATAAGGATCTGATTCAGCAAGCAGAGTTACGAACTGCTAGACTCATCGGGAGTGGCCATAAGGCTATCGAAAAGGGAGGACGATTGGAATGGTTGGAAACCAACGGCAGTCAAAGCGACTCGTTGCTTCTGCAGCAGCCGCGCTCAGTTTATTGGCTGCAGCGTGCGGAAGTTCATCGAGCGTATCGAAGTCTACCGCAAGTACCGGGGCAGCAACGGCGACAACGTCTTCGGGGTCAAGTGCTTCCGCGCCGGTTACTATTTCAGTGTGGACTGCCTTCAATGGCGTTCTCGGTAAGGCCTTCAATCGTTTGGTCACTCAGTTCAACAGCTCTCAAAGCACTTATCACGTGGTCGCGACATATAAAGGGAGCTACACGCAAGTGCTCTCCGACACAATCGCCGCATTTCGGGCGCATGCAGCACCCGATATAACGCAAATATTTGACGCCGGTACAGCCACGATTATGGACGCAACAGGAACCTATATGCCCGTCTATAAGCTGATGGCACAGAATAACATTCCCTTTGCTACCTCCGACTTTGTTGGAGGCGCGGCAAGCTACTACGAGACTAGCACGAATAAGCTCGATTCGCTTCCCTTCAACAGCTCTACACCCGTACTCTTCTACAATAAGACGGAGTTCGCAAAAGCAGGTATAACCGTCCCACCGAAGACCTGGCAGCAGCTCCAGACGGATGCGGCAACCCTCTCCAGCCACGGCCAGCGTTGTGCCTTGACCACGT
>JAKBBS010000292.1 GCA_021808425.1 Actinomycetes bacterium | reverse complement strand
GGAAGAGGCAACGATACCGTAGAGTCGCTCCTGATTTAGGAACACCGAACTCGCGATATCGGTGGAATCGTTCATCCGAGCGCAAAAGTCGGCGAGAGCCTCGGCTTGGGGCTCGGCGATAGCGGCAGTACCTGTCGTAGCGACTACGAGTTCAAGGCGCGTACCTACCTGAAACAGAATATCCTCAATTTCGGAGCGACGGTCCAATAGCGGGCCGCCGAAGCCGTCCCAGCGGTTGTTGACAAGTTGCTCGACGCCGCGAAGAAATTTCAAGACATCGCCCTGCTCAATGCCGGAGTTTGCAGCGCCAGTCCATTTGCTCTGAACTAGAACGAGAGTGGCTCTATCGGCGGCGTAGGCAATGCCATCGATCCCCCCGTCGAGAGAATGGTCCGTCACCGAGCCGGCTGCGGTTGTCTCGGAAAGTCCGGCTCGATCAGCCAAGGCGAGTGCGGCAACGCAGCGCGACAGCTGATGATGCTCCTGGGTCGCTCCATGAGTGTCTATATGAGGGAGATAGTCGTTCTCCAGGTGGCGTTGTATCTGAGCCAGATGCAGTTCGCTCATGCTCCGACGTTACCGCTCGGCGCCCTTCAGCGGGCGCAGAACGACGCGCCAGAACGGCGGCGGACGAGACCAGGGCGGGAGCGCAGAACGGCACGTATGGATCGTCGACAAGCGGTGGTGCGGACGCCGGGGTGAAAGGTGACATCCATGAGCGCAGCGGACCCAAACGGCACCCGGATGGAAGCGACACCGGCCCTGACTGGCTCGAATCCGAGGCAAAGCCGGACGCTGTTGCAACTTCGGGCAGCGCGCCGAACAAGATTCGAGCTGGTCATTCGCCATGCCCCGAGCGCCGGAGAACGGTCCACGCACCGTCTCACCAACTGGCAGAAGCGGGGGCCCCTACTCGAGGGCGAGACCGTGAAGCGCAAGGGCGGCGACGAGGTCTTTGTCGTCGCGGCGGAGGTCGGCGACGTCGATGACCCCGGGGGTAGTCGGCTCGAAGATCGCCCAGTTCCTCAGGTCGTCGCCGTGCTTCGACAGGTACGACAGCCCATTCCAGCGACGCTCGCCGGCGGCGGTCTGATCGAAGACGTAGCGGGCGACCTCCCGGGTGAATACCCGTGGCGCGCTGAGCCGGAGTGTGGCGGCATCGAGGTCGTGAAGCCCGTGGTGGACCACTCGGGCAGCGAGCGCAGTGCGCAGTTCTGCGAGCGACTCGTGATGACCGACGTCGGCGTAGTCGCCGGCGAGCAAGCCGCGTCCGACGCAGCGTTGCTCGACCCACTCCGCGGGCACGACGCCGGCGGCCGGCGGCTCCTCGTCGCCGTCTTCGCCGGCGATCTCCGCCAGCTCGGCGATCACTTCGATGTCGGGACGGAAGTAAGCGAGGCACTCCACGAAGGTGGCGACACGTCGGGTCGAGGCGTACAGCACCCGGTAGATCCCCAAGGGGTCGTCGTAGCGATTGCCGAACGTCCCGTCGGCCCCGACGTAGGCCCAGTCCGGCCACGCCCAAGGATCCGGACGGCGCCCAAGCCGGAACACCTCTACTGGAAGGTCCGCCTGCTTCACCCGCCGATGAGAAACGCGCGTGCCGCGGCGAGGACGGCCGGACCGACCTCGCCGAGATCACCGTCACGGAGCATCCGAGCCGGCGAGCGGTCATCCAGGTGCGGGTTCAGTCCCTGGAACCACGCCTGTACGACCCGAGCTGCGTCGTGCTCGCTGAGCAGCAACGCGACCTGCAGGGCGAACCGCAGCCGGTCCTCGACCTCGCTCGACTTCACCACTCGGGTCCCATCAGCCCACTGGTGCACGGCGCGGGTCTCGCGGACACCGCCGATGTAGGCGACGAGTCGAGGGGTCAGCAGGTCACTCAGCTCCTTCACCGCAGCCTCGAAGGGCACGCGCATGGATCGTTCGTGCGCGCGAAGCTCCGGGCGGCTCGTCGTGATCTCGGCCATGCCACAAGCATACGGCCCACCCAAACACAGATCAATCACAGTCACAGACTCGGCAGTCGTGCCATCACCGTGCCATCACGACGAGTCGACGAGGGTCCGTAGAGGGCACGTGTGGTCAGCTCATACAGTGCTCTAGCTGCGACTTTGCGAAACCAGGCAAGGTCAGCGGCGCGGACGCGGCGCCCTTTCAAGGCGGCAGCACGGGTTCGAATCCCGTTGGGGGTGCGCGAAAGTGCTGGTCAAAGGGGGTGTCGGCGCGCTTGGCGGGTCCTGCCGTTTCGCTGTGCCCTTCGTGTGCCCTCAAGGCCTGGACCGACGGCCCGATCAAGCTCGTTCGGCGGCGCCGTCGATGGCGGATGGTCAACAGCGACGGCTGCTGCTGGACGGCGGGATCCGACGATCCCGGTCAGCGCGCGCTCCACGCCAGCTAGAGATGGTCGCCCGCACGGCGGTGACCTCGCCTTCGCGTTCACGCAGCAGGTCAGGTAAGGCGGGGCGAAGCGGAGAGCGACCGATGAGTGCACTCCGCGAGAGTGTCCTGTACATTTCGCCGACGAGGCGCTGTATCAAGTTTGGGTGAAGTTGTCCTGTAGCTTTAGGTGCCGTCATGCTGTATCAACTGTGGGTGACGGCCCGTCGGAGGATCCATGCCCATGAGAGGACGACCCAGCCGGGACAGCGTCTACCGTCGCTTCGCTGCTGCCATCGACGAGCTCGGCCGATTCGGTGGCCTGCCTCGTCCCGGCGAAGCCCGCCAGATCTGGGACGACATCTGGCACCTCGAGGCTCACAACTCAACGGCGTTGGAGGGAAACACCCTGGTCCTACGCGAGGTCGAGATCCTCCTTGAGCAGGGCCGGGCAGTGGGAGCAAAGGCACTCAAGGACTACGTGGAGGTCCTCGGCTACGGCGACGCCGCCCGCTGGGTCTACAGCCAGGGAATCGACCCGGGCGAGTGGACCACGGGAGAGCTGCTCACCCTCACCGAGCTGCGTAACATCCACCGCATCCTGATGGCCAAGGTGTGGGAGGTGGCGCCGCACCCTGACGCCACCGAGCGGGAGACCCCGGGAAATTTCCGCGAACACGACATTCACCCCTTCGGAGGCGGCATGCAACCGCCCCCCTGGCCGGAGATTCCCGGCCGGATCGCAGACTGGGTGAAAGACGCCGGCGCCCTCGGTGCTTCCATCGCCACCGGCGCCGCCGAGCCCCGGACCGTGCCTGTCGCGCTTGCGGAACTTCACGGTGGCTTCGAGCGCATCCATCCCTTCCTCGACGGCAACGGCCGGACGGGTCGACTCGTCCTCAACCTTGTGCTGGTTCGCCTCGGCTACCCGCCGGCAGTCATCTACAAGCGACAACGCAATATCTACCTGGACAGCCTGGACCGAGCCGACAAGGGCGATCCCGGCCCGCTCGCAGAGCTCATCGCCCGCTCAGTCATCGACAACCTCCACCGCTTCGTCGTCCCCAACATCGCCGGCCCGGCGCGGCTCGTACCACTGGCGTCCCTGGCCGGCGAGACCATGAGCTACGAAGCGCTACGCCAAGCGGCCCGTCGAGGCCGCCTCGAAGCCGAACAAGGCTCCGATGGGGTCTGGCGCAGCTCCCGGAAGGCAGTCAACGCGTACCAGCGGAACCGATTTAGCCGGAGCAACCGGAGCAGCCACTGACGCCCCGAGCCTCCGTCGCCGCCTGGCCGAGCGCTACGGCATCGTTCCCCGCCGGGCCCTCAGCGAGGATCTCGACGGCCGGCTGACAGGGCCAACGGCGCTGGCGAGCGCATCAGTGCCCTTCGTGTGCCCTTGCCAAAGGATCCGAGAGGTCAGGGAAGGTCGCGTACGGTCAGCTTTTCGGCGGCCTGACCAGGATGTTCGCGCGTCGTCCCTGGTCAGAGGCTCGTACGCTGCGCCCTTTCAAGGCGGCAGCACGGGTTCGAATCCCGTTGGGGGTGCGTAAAAGTGCTGGTCAGCTGGGGTGTCGCGGCGCTGGACGGGTCGTTCTGTTTCGTTGTGCCCTTCGTGTGCCCTTGTGGG
>JAKBBS010000291.1 GCA_021808425.1 Actinomycetes bacterium | reverse complement strand
GGAGATCTTGCGAGACGTCTGCCTGAAATGCGGCTAGGAGCACGAGCGGGTCCTCGAGTACGACGCGCCCGGGGGCGACGACATGGGCGACCAGTTCATGGCGGGGGTCGATGCCCGCGTCCGTTAAAAGGGACGGAGGGAACGTCGGGCGACGTTTGGCATCGAAGCGCAGTCGGTAAATGGTAGCCGCGCCGACATTCTCTGACATGCGTCCCACAATATACCAAAGGTGGGAGAACTGCTAACTTCCCACTACCGCTGAGCGAGACGGCACCAGCTGGCGGCCAGGGATAGCGACCTGGAACGTACCGGCCGCTAGTATCGTCTTCCTGGATGATCGCGCCGAGGCAAGGTCCCCCCCGCACCGATCGCAGCAGCCGGCGACGTGACGAGGTCTTCGCCGCATCGAGGAGTGCCTTTGAGGCGCAAGGCTACTTCGACACCAGGGTCGCCGACATCGACAAGAGCATCGGCGTCTCACACGGAACGTTCTACACGTATTCTTCCTCGAAGGACGACCTGCTAAAAGAGACTCGGCGGTGAAAGTGCATCTCGTCGACGGGACCTACGAACTTTTCCGACACTTCTACGGTGCGCCGTCGCACGTGAACGGCCAGGGTCGCGAAGTCGCCGCAGTACGGGGAGTCGTGACGTCGGTAATGGCGCTCATAGCGGATGGTGGCCCTTACCTGGGAGTGGCGACGGATCACGTGATCGAGTCATTTCGCAACGCGATGTGGCCGGGCTACAAGACTGGAGCCGGTGTCGATCCGACGCTCCTAGGCCAGTTTGAGCTGGTAGAAGAGGCGCTTGTTTCGTTGGGTGTCCAGGTGTGGCCGATGGTCGAGTTGGAGGCTGACGACGCTCTAGCATCCGCAGCAACCGTCGCGGCCAGCGATCCTCGCGTAGACCAAGTGCTGATCTGCACCCCCGACAAGGATCTGGCTCAGTGCGTGCAAGGCGACCGAGTGGTTCAGCTAGATCGGCGCCGCCAATTGGTAGTCGACCAAAACGGGGTTCGCGAGAAATTCGGCGTCGAACCGGAGTCGATACCCGACTACCTAGCGCTAGTCGGCGACAGTGCAGATGGCTTTCCGGGACTGCCCGGTTGGGGCGCCCGTTCAGCCGCCGCGGTTCTCGCTCGGTACAGACACCTCGAAGCGATACCCGACGAGCCAGGGCGCTGGGACGTCCCCATCCGCGGTGTGGTGAAACTGGCGTCGACCCTGGCCTCGTCGCGCGACCTCGCCGGTTTGTTCCGGGATATCGCCACGCTGCGAGTCGATCCACCGGTTATAGGGTCGGTCGATGACCTCCTTTGGCGAGGCCCGCAACCCGACTTCGCTTCGCTTTGCGCGACGACGTTGGAAATTCCGGCACTTGCCGACCGGGCCGGCAGGCTGGCTCGTCGAACCAGCTAGTTCTGATCGTGATCGTGATCGTGATCGTGGTCTGGTGAGATCGCGGTCGCCAGGCGAGCCCTTCCGCGTCCAGGGGCAGATTGGGACCCTTTGTATGGAACAATTAGGTCCATCCTGTACCAGCCCTCGCTCAGGGAACGCACTTTTTGGTACAAAACATTTCCGACTTGAAAATCCTGACCAATTATGACGTTCGCCCAAGCAGGTTTGCTGGCTGCCAGCCGCCAGCTCTCGCTATTGGTGGCGGTATTGCGGCAAGGCGAAACGACACGGCCATGAATTGCAGTCAGGCCCGAGGCCACTCGATCTGTGCTGCAAGCTCGTCAACCCGGATTCCTAAAAGCGAGCTGAAGTCAGTCTCTTCATAGGTCGGCCCTACCAATATCCACCACCGCAGACGTTGGTCGAAGGGCTCCGCTGTGCAGATCTCGTCGACTCCGCAACGGGCGTAGAAGTCGAATGTTTCCCAGGTCTCGTCACCGGGGGAAGCGACTTCCACGACTACAGCGGCGCTGGGGACGTACACCTGCGAGGGAAGCGACCGGTGGTAACCCCGGTCTGGTACACGGAAGTCGTCGGGTTGCCCGATATTGAAGGCGCTGGTGCCAAAGAGATGGGCCGCGCGAGCGTACGGCGCCAAGAGCTCTCCGATCTGACTGTCTACATATCCGCGCCAAGGGTGAGCCATCGGCGCCACGTGGTACGTCCCCTCCCAGATCTCGTCGAAGCGGTCCTGGCCTAGCGCGTGGCGGCGCTCGAGGTACGCCTCAAGCTCGAGAGGTCGCTCGCCGACGAGCACCGTCTTCACTCTTTGGATTATACCGGTGGAATCGGACAGCAGCCCTGAGGTCCGCATCGGCGGAGCGTTGGGGAGGAGCAGGAGGTGTTTTACATGAGCGAGCTAGCGGTTAGCCTCCGAAGACAGCTGGCTGCGGTCTCCTCATAGCGTCGCCGAGCCGAGCGAGGTATGCCTTTCTCGGGATCTCCACCACCCCCAGGCTCCGCAGGTGATCGGTTGCCCATTGCACGTCGAGCAGGACCGTACCCGCGTCGACGAGCAAGTCGACGAGGCCGACGAGCGCCACCTTGGAGGCGTCAGTCTGGTGGTGGAACATCGACTCCCCTGCGAACAATCCGGCGACGGCGACCCCGTATAGTCCCCCGGCGAGACGTCCGTCAGAGTCCCACGCCTCGATACTGTGCGCCCATCCCATTTCGTGGAGGCGGATGTACGCGGCGCGTACGGAATCGTCGATCCATGCGCCCGGCCGACGCAGGTCGGCGCAGGCGGAGATGACACCGTAGAAGTCGGCGTCGAGGGTGACTGTGTAGCGCTGACAGGAGCGGCGAAGCGAGCGTGACACCTGCAGTCCCTCGAGCGGCAGGATCCCCCGAGGATCAGGTGCCCACCACGCGAGCGTCCCCCTGCCTGCTGGCATCGGGAACACCCCGGTCCGGTAGGCGCGGAGCACCGTGCCGGGCTCGAGGTCCGCTCCGACTCCGACAACTTCGTCGACACCGGTGGGGCTTGGATGACCAGGACGGCGGGAACGCCCGGGCCTCGGCGGCGGTTCGGACGGAAAAGCCCACTGACTTTCGGGCGGCTCGATTGCCCTGCGCGGCACGCGCGGTCCGCTGAGAAGCACTTGCGAAGACCGCCTGGAGGCCACACAGACAGGTTCGCACATTCGACGGCCGGCGCGTCGGACTGGGTGGCCTTCCCCTGGTCCAGCTAGCCTTTGCGCGATGGCCGAGCATCCAATGACCGAACGCCTCGCCGAGTTGACCCGCCGGCGCGAAGCCGCCTTGCACGCCGGCGCACCCCATGCCGTGGACCGTCAGCACGCCAAGGGCAAAATGACCGCCCGCGAGCGCATCGACTACCTCCTCGACGAAGGATCCTTTCAGGAGCTCGACATGCTCGCCCGGACCCGGGCGCCCGGTCTGTCCGACGACAAGCGCCCTTACACCGACGGTGTCGTCACCGGCTTCGGCACGATCGACGGACGCAAGGCGTGCGTGTTCTCGCAGGACTTCACTGTCAATGGTGGCTCCCTGGGCGAGGTGTTCGGCGAGAAGGTTCACAAGGTCATGGACCTTGCCGCATCGCTCGGCGTGCCAATGATCGGGATCAACGACGGGGGCGGCGCCAGGGTGCAAGAGGGTGTGGTCGGCCTGCACTACTTCGGCGGGATCTTCAAGCGCAACGTCTACTCGTCCGGCGTGATCCCGCAGATCAGCGTGATCATGGGATCATGTGCCGGCGGCGCTGTCTACAGCCCCGCGATGACCGACTTCATCTTCATGGTGCGTGACACCTCGCAGATGTTCATCACGGGCCCCGACGTCGTCAAGACGGTTACCGGGGAGGAAGTGACCTTGGAGGCGCTCGGCGGGGCCGTAACACACGCGACGAAGTCGGGGGTTGCGGCGTTTGTCGCCTCGGACGAGAAGGCTTGCCTCGACGAGGTCCGCTACCTGCTCGGATTCCTGCCGTCGAACAACATGGAGGAGCCTCCACGAAGTCTTTCGGGCGACGACCCGGAGCGTTTGACACCGGAACTGACGTCGCTGATCCCGGCGAGCGCGAACCAGCCCTACGACATGAAGAGAGTGATTGCGGCAGTCGTGGACGA
>JAKBBS010000290.1 GCA_021808425.1 Actinomycetes bacterium | reverse complement strand
GTACTTCATCAACCTGGCGTTCGCAGCGCTCTTCGTGTTCGTCCTGGCCACCGGCAAGTAGGCGACCGGTGGAAGTCGCATCGTCGAACTTCCTCGTCCCGAACGGGACCTTCATTGTCGAGCTGGCAGCCTTCCTGATCGTATTGTTGATTCTGCGCCGTTATGTGCTGCCGCCGATCTCCAAGATCCTCGACGAACGCCAGGCGACGATCCGCAAGGCGCTCGCTGACGCCGAAGAAGCCAAGCAGCGAGCAGCGGAGGCGGAGGAAGAGTACAAGCGCATCGTTGGCGAGGCGCGCCAGCAGGCCAGGTCGGTAGTAGAAGAGGCCAACCGCCAGGCCGAGCAGGCCCGGGCCGATCGCAGGGAGCAGGCTGAGGCCGAGTACCAGCGAATTGTTGCTTCTGCGTACGCGGAGATTGACGCCCAGACGAGGCGTGCCCGACAGGAGCTTCGCCAGCAGGTCGCAGATTTGGCGATAGTCGTGGCGGAAAGGGTTATCGGCGAAGGCATCGACCGTCAGGCCCAGTCTGCGCTGATCGACCGCACCATCTCGGAGGTGACCGACTCGTCGTCGGGACTTGGACAACTCGCAACCTCGCAGGCCGGTGGGTCGCAGACGGCACGGGAGCGCGCCTAGGTGCGCCAGTCGGTTAGGGGTTACGTCGACGCGACCGTCGAACGCTGCGCCCGTGAGGGCCAACTGTCGCTGGTTGCCGCCGACATGGAGGCGGTCTCGGCCGTGATCGCCGCGTCCGATGACCTGCGGGCTGTCGTTGCTGAGGGCGCCATCGCCGTCTCCGCGAGGCGTACCGTTCTCGACGAGCTGTTCTCCTCGAAGGTCGACGGGACGACGTGGTCTCTCGTAGGGTTCGTGGTCGACACCGAGCGGGCCAGTGAGATCCCGGCCGACATCGCGTGGATCGCCACGCACCTGCGTGCAGCCTCGGAGCGCCTGGAGGCGGTCCCGGGCCAACCGCTCGGCTTCAAGGCTGCCGAGGAGAGGGTCCTCGGCTACGCGAGCGCTGTGCTCGAATCGGTCGGCGGCGAGGCGGAGCTAGGCGAGGTCGAGGACGAACTGTTCCGCTACCGGCGGATCGTCGGCGCTTCTGCCGACCTGGGTAAGGCGCTCTCGGACACTGAGCTGCCGGCCCGGTCGAGAAGGGACATTGTCGGCGCTCTTCTTGACAGCAAAGTTACACTGGCGACGGCAGCGTTGGCTGCTTACCCAGTGACAGTTGGAAGGCCGAGAGATTACGAGGGCCTTCTCGACGTGCTACTGACACGGGTCGCCGACGAGGCGAACCGACGCGTCGCCGACGTGCGAAGCGCTGTCGAGCTTGACGAAAGCCAGCGAAGCAACCTTTCCTCGGCGCTGTCCCGGACACTGCGACGCAACGTGGACATCCGCGTCGAGGTGGACCCGTCACTTATCGGCGGGTTCGTTGCGACGGTCGGCGACGTCGTCGTCGACGGGAGCGTGCGGCGCCAACTTGACATCCTCAAAGAGCGCCTGGTGGCGCCTGAGCTCAACACCACGACAGGAGAACGCCTCTGATGGCGGAGCTGACGATAAACGCAAATGAGATAGCCGAAGCGATTCGCCGCAACGTGAGCGACTACACCCCCGGCGTGTCCACCGAGCAGGTGGGCCGCATCCTCGAAGTCGGTGACGGCATCGCCCGGGTCAGTGGCCTGCCGAACGCAGCTGTCAACGAACTGCTCGAGTTCGAGGGGGGTGCGCTCGGCTTGGCGCTCAACCTCGACGAGGACTCGATCGGGGCCGTCGTTCTAGGCAGTGTTGACCGCATCGAGGAAGGCCAGACTGTCAAAGCGACCGGTCGAATCCTCGCAGTTCCAGTCGGCGACGCGCTCATAGGCAGGGTCGTCAACCCCCTAGGCGAGCCGGTCGACGGGCTCGGCCCGGTCGCGACCGAGCTGACCAGGCGCCTCGAGGTCCAAGCGCCCGGCATCATCGACCGTCAGCCGGTGAAGGAGCCGCTGCAGACCGGGATCAAGGCGATCGACGCTATGACCCCTATCGGGCGCGGGCAGCGTGAGCTCATCATCGGCGACCGCAAGACCGGCAAGACATCCGTGGCGATCGACACGATCATCAACCAGCGCGGCCTCGGCGTGAAGTGCATCTACGTCGCGATCGGCCAAAAGGGCTCAACCGTCGCGCAGACGGTCAACACGCTGCGCGAGTACGGCGCAATGGAATATACCGTCGTGGTCAACGCTCCGGCGTCGGAGCCGGCTCCGTTCAAGTACCTCGCTCCGTACTCGGGCTGCGCGATGGGCCAGCACTGGATGGAGAACGGCGAGCACGCGCTCATCGTCTACGACGATCTCTCCAAGCAGGCCGACGCTTACCGGCAGCTGTCGCTCCTCCTGCGCCGGCCACCTGGGCGTGAGGCGTATCCCGGCGACGTCTTCTACCTTCACAGCCGTCTCCTCGAAAGAGCGGCGAAGCTCTCCGACGAGCGCGGCGGCGGGTCGCTCACCGCCCTCCCGATCATCGAGACCAAGGCCGGCGACGTCTCTGCATACATCCCGACCAACGTGATCTCGATCACCGACGGCCAGGTGTTCTTGGAATCCGACCTGTTCTACTCCGGTGTCCGTCCCGCGATCAACGTCGGAATCTCGGTGTCGAGAGTCGGCGGCTCAGCGCAGATCAAAGCGATGCGCTCGGTTGCCGGAACCTTAAAGACCGACCTCGCCCAGTTCCGTGACCTCGAGGCGTTCGCTGCTTTCGGTTCCGAGCTCGACAAGGTGTCGCAGGCTCAGCTCGACAGGGGATACCGGCTCACCGAGATACTCAAGCAGCCTCAGAACTCTCCGGTCCCCGTCGAAGAGCAAGTGCTGTCGATCTTCGCCGCCACGAAGGGTTTCATCGACGACATCCCGGTGTCCGATGTCCGCCGCTTCGAGTCGGAGCTGGTCGCCAACTTCCGTTCCGGTCACGCCGACCTTCTCGACGAGATCCGCTCGACCAAGTCGCTTCCCGACGAGGAGAAGATGCGGTCCGCGATCGATTCGTTCAAGTCGGTGTTCGCTCCCGGCGATACCGACAAGTAGGAGCTAGCTATGGCCGGTGGCCAGGAGCGGGTGCTGCGAAGGCGCATCCGAAGCGTCGAATCGACGAAGAAGATCACCCGGGCGATGGAACTCATAGCCGCGTCGCGGATTGTCAAGGCCCAGCAGGCGATCGCCGCCGCCCGTCCGTATGTCGAGAAGATGGCGGAGGTGGTCGGTCACCTGGCAGCTTCCCCGGATGCTGCGGGCCACCCGGTGTTTCGGTCCACAGACGACACGAGAAGCGTCGCGATCGTGGCTATCACTGCCGACCGGGGTTTGGCCGGTGGCTACAACTCCAACGTGATCCGTGCAGCGGAGCGTCTCGCCAACGAGCACCGGTCGGCGTCCCGTCAGGTTCGGATGGTCACGGTCGGCCGTAAGGGCGCGAACTACTTCCGTCACCGCCGTGCCGACGTCATGTTCTCGCTGATAGGAAAATCGGACCGTCCCAGCTACGAGGACGCGCGCGAGGTCGTGTCCGCGGTCGTTCCGGCATTCGAGGCCGGCGACGTCGATCGGATCGACCTGGTGTACACAAGATTCCTTTCCATGGGCTCCCAGGCAGTGACCGTCCGCCAGCTCGTCCCCGTCGAGGCCGGCGCCTCCGAGCACGGCGAAAGCGACAGCGACACCACCGTGTACGAGTTCGAGCCGGAACCGGCCGAGATTCTCGATCGCCTGCTCCCGAGCTGGCTCGAAGCCGAGGTACTCGCGGCGATGCTCGAGTCGGCGGCATCCGAGCACGCTTCGCGACAGCGCGCTATGAAGGCCGCAACCGACAACGCCGACGAGCTGATCAAGACGCTGCGGCGGATTATGAACCGGGCCCGTCAGGACGCCATCACGTCTGAGATCATGGAGATCGTCGGCGGGGCGGAGGCGCTTCGCCTCGAGCCGAGCGAGGACGCAGGATCGTACAACGAGACTTACCAGCCGATGTCAGAGTCGGCCTGAGCGAGGAGCACAGATGACAGCA
>JAKBBS010000289.1 GCA_021808425.1 Actinomycetes bacterium | reverse complement strand
CGAAGCCTTCCGCCAGCCACTCGTTGTACATTGACGCGACACGCGGGCTGTAGTAGAGAGGAAGCCAGCCGTCGGCTATCTCTGCTGTCAACGCCACGTTCTTCGGTCCCTCAGAGCCAAGGTAGATAGACATGTCCGCGCGTAAGGGGTGCACTATCGATTTGAGCGGCTTGCCGAGGCCTGTGGCTCCCGGACCGGCGTACGGTATCTGGTTGTGGGGTCCGGGGCTGCTTACTGGCTCGCCGCGAGCGAGAACCCGGCGGACTATCTCTACGTACTCGCGGGTCCGGGCGAGGGGCTGCGCGAACGGCTGACCGTACCAACCCTCGACGACTTGCGGGCCCGACACGCCCAGTCCGAGAGAGAAGCGCCCGCCGCTTAGGTGATCGAGCGTCACCGCCGCCATCGCCGTCGCAGTCGGGGTGCGAGCGGACATCTGGATGATTGACGTTGCGAGCTTGATCGTCGAAGTCGAAGAGCCCCACCACGCTAACGGTGTCAAGGCGTCAGAGCCGTACGCCTCGGCCGTGAAGACCGTGTCGAATCCGAGGCGCTCTGCTTCGATCAGCCGTTCGAGCGCGCTACCGGGGGGCTGCGCCCCCCAGTAGCCGAGTTGCAAACCTATTTTCACGCCAGCACGTTACAACCAGGCCGTCACCCGGTCGAAACGCTTCCTATCGCTAGCCGATCCGGTTGGGGATGCTCACCTCGGCGACGATGTTCTCCGCGCTCAGGATGATCGCCTCAGCGGAGATCTCCTCCAGGCTGCGTTGTGCCGTCTCAGGGATCAGCAGCGTGAGCGCTGTCCCGACGAGGGCCATTCCGGCAGAGAACTCCAGCGCCCCTCCCAGCCCGAACGCCTTGGAGATATCGGGGAACAGGTAGACACCTATGAAGGCTCCGAGCTTTGCTACCCCAGCCGAGATCCCGTGACCGGTCGTCCTAGCGGATGTCGGGTAAACCTCGGCAGCAAGGACGAACGTCGTGGTGTTCGGACCGAACTCGGCGAAGAAGTAGCTGGTGCCGAACAGCAGCAGGAACGGCACTACCGTCGCCGTTACCCCGGGGATGACACCGATGAGCAGGAACATGAGTCCCATGAGAGGGAACCCGATCAGCTGCAGCGTCCGGTGACCGATGCGGTCCATGAAGTTCGCTGCCAGATAGTACCCAGGGACAGCTGCCACCGTGAAGATGATCAGGTTCAACGCAAGAGACTGCTCAATCGTGGAGTGCGCCCCTAGGACCTGCTTGACGATGACCGGCGCAGACACTGCGTTGCCGTAGTAGGCGTAGTCGAAGACAAACCATGTGCCGGCCGTGCCGATCAGGGTGAGAAGGTAGCGGCGGTTGGTTATGAACTCCTTGAAGGTCATCCGCGAGGCACGCCGAACCGTGGAGGGCTGCAGCGTCCCGTCGCTGTACTCCTTGAGCGACTTGACCGCCTCCGCCGTGCGACCGGCGACGTTCGCGAGATAGCGCGGGGATTCGGGCATCCGGCGCCGTGAGTAGAGCACAGCGGCCGCCGGCACTGCTCCGAGGGCCAGCAGGATGCGCCACACATCTCCGGGGGCGAGTCCTGACGACAGCAGGGCGAGGCCAGCGGCGTAGCCGGTGACCGTTCCTATTGCCTGCATGGCAAACACGAGACCGACGAGCTTGCCTCGGTCCTTGCGGTTCGAGTACTCGCTCATGATCACCGCCGACACCGGGTAGTCCCCACCGACGCCGAGACCGAGGACGAAGCGGCACACGATCAAGAACACGACGCCGGGTGACAGCGCCGACGCAATGGCAGCTACCACCATGATCGCCGCTTCGAGGCCGTAGATCTTCTTGCGCCCGACCCGGTCGGCCAGGCGGCCGTAGACGATCGCACCGACGAACGCCCCGAGCAGGGTCATCGAGTTGATGAGACCGGTCTGGGTGGAGTCGAGGTGCCACTGCTTGGCTATCAATGTCGACGCTGTCCCGATGATGAACAGGTCGTAGGCATCGGTGAAGAACCCCATGCCCGAGGTGAAGATGGCTTTTGTGTGGAACCGGCTGATCGGGGCTTCGTTAAGAGCGTCGATCAGGTCTGCCTTCTCTATGTCGGTCACGCAGGCCTCTCTTTGCTGTGAGTATGCATCGATGCTCAACATACTGAGCGGAGGTGTACGGCTCCTGTCCACCACATTTCGATTTGGCAAACGAAATATGAACTTCAGGTGAATTGGATCCGCTTCAGCGAGCGACCTTAGACCAGGGCAGGTCCTTGTCCACCCGGACGTCCCCCGGCAGACCGAGCACGCGCTCGCCGAGGATGTTCCGCTGGATCTCCGAAGTTCCTCCCTCGATGGAGTTCGCGCGGCTTCGCAGGAACATCTTTCGTGAGGATCCTGCCGGCCCGGTGAGACCGAGCGTCTCAGCCCTGTGCATCTCATACGTGTAGCCGACCATGCCGGCGGGGCCCAGGAGGTCGACGCACATCTCGTAGATCCGCTTGTTGACTTCTGCGAACATCAGCTTGGCGATCGAGCCTTCGGGTCCGGGGTTGCCCGCCCGGCGGTTCTCTCCCGCCCTCATGTTCGTGAGCCGCAACGCCTCGGCTTCGCACCAAAGTTTCATCAGCCGATCCTTCTTGGCGATGTTTCGTTGATCGCCGTCGCGCCAGAGCCGTAGAGCCTCCGCAATCGCCCCGCTTCCACGCTCGGGACTTGAACCCCCACCGCCGATCGCCGTCCGCTCGTTCATCAGGGTGGTCATGGCCACCCTCCAACCCTCGCCCACCTCGCCGATACGGTCCACGTCGGGGATACGTACCTCCGTCAGGTACACCTCGTTGAACTCAGCTTCGCCTGTTATCTGCACCAGCGGCCGCACCTCCACCCCTGGCGCGTGCATGTCGAGCGCGAAGTAGGTGAGGCCCTTGTGCTTGACGACCTCAGGATCGGTACGCGCGACGAGCATTCCCCGATCGGCGACGTGAGCCATCGTGTTCCAGACCTTCTGGCCGCTGACGACCCACTCGTCGCCATCCCGTATCGCCCGACAGGCGAGGCCGGCAAGGTCGGATCCCGCCCCCGGCTCGGAGAACAGCTGGCACCAAGCGTCCTGCCCGGTGAACATGCGCCGCAAAAGCCTGTCTTTGACCTCGTCGCTTCCGTTGGTCACGACGGTCGGCCCGGCGAGGGTCAGCCCGAAGAAAAAGCGGCCATCGGCCGGCTTCGCACCTGCCTCGCGAAGTCGTTCCTCTACGCGCCGCTGCAATGCCGGCGCCACCCCCAGCCCGCCTCGCCCCTCCGGAAAGTGCACCCACGCCAACCCAAGGTCGTACTGCGCCCCCCGGAACTCTTCCATCGGGGTCGTCTTCGGATCAACCTCCGCGAGCAGCTGCGCCGTGCGGGTATCTACAAGGTCTGCCGGGTTGCCCATGCCTGTCATTGTTCCACTCGACCGGCCGCAACGAAAGCCGAAGCACCCGACGCGGCCCCGCTCGCTTCGCGTAGGGTCGAGAGTTGGCATGGCTCGAACGCCAAGCACGTCCCGCCTGCCGCCTACATACATCGGAGGTCCACTAATGCCCGCAAACCCTCTCAGCACCGACGACTTCGGCGGAGAGCTTTTCAATCTCGGAATCTCGGCGAAAGCCCGGCCGCTGCTGGATCGGGTAAAGGAGTTCATCGAAACCGAGGTGGCGCCGATGGAGCCGGAATTCTTCGCGCTTGGCGAGCGTAGAGAGGACCGGTGGAGTTTCGCGCCCGGGCAGCTCGACCTCCTCGACGCCACCAAAGCAAAAGCGAAATCCGAGGGATTGTGGAACTTCTTCCTTCCCGACGCCGAGACCGGCGAAGGCTTGTCCAACCTCGACTACGCCTACATCGCCTTCGAGCTCGGTAAGTCGCGGCTCGGCTCGGAGTGCCTCAACTGCTCGGCCCCCGATACGGGGAACATGGAGGTCCTCGAGCGCGTCGGAACTCCCGAACAAAAGGAGCGCTGGCTGGCGCCCCTTCTCGCCGGGGAGATCCGCTCGGCCTACGCGATGACCGAACCCGACCTCGCCTCCTCTGACGCCCGGAACATCGCCTGC